>JAFUPS010000112.1 GCA_017481085.1 Clostridia bacterium
GGAGAAATTCAAAAAACGCACCATCCGCATTTCGGGCGGCGAGGTCGTTTCGGATACCCCGGAAGGGGGTGACCCGGCATGAGAAACTTCGGTTATCTGCTGCGTGAAGGTTTCCGCAGTGTGTGGAAAAACCGCCTGATGGCGGCCGCCTCTATCTGCGTGTTGGTCGCCTGCATTCTCATTACCGGCTTTGCATCGCTCGCGTTTATCAACATTAACAGCGTGTTTGAGCAGATCGGCCATCAAAACGTCGTGGTCGCCTATGCGCAAAAAGGCGCATCCGAGGCGGACGTTAAAGCCATGGGTGAGACCATCAAGGGCATCCAGAACGTCTCCGGTGTGGAATTCCTTTCCAAGGATGAGATATTGGAGCGTTACAAGAGCTCCTTCTCGGAGGAACTGTTCCAGCAACTGCAGGGGGAGAACAACCCTATGCAGGATGCGTACATCATCACCTTCTACGACTTAGAGCTGTTTGACGAGACGCTTGCTAAGATCGAGGCCCTGCCGCAGACCGAATCGGTTTCGGCGGATAACGGCCTGGCCGAAAAGCTCGCGCAGATCCGCAACATTCTGGTGATTGCCGGGTTGGTGGTCGTGGTGTTGCTGGTGCTGGTATCGCTGTTTATCATTTCCAACACCATCAAGCTGACGGTTTACAGCCGCCGCTTGGAGATCGCTATTATGAAAGCGGTCGGTGCGACCAACGCGTTTATCCGTATGCCGTTTGTGGTCGAGGGCGCGGTGCTGGGCCTGATCTCGGCGGCGTTGTCTTACGGTATCACGTGGCTGGCGTACGATAAGGTGCTCGGTATGTTTGACGGTGCGGTGTTGGGTATGGACCTCGTACCGTTCGACTCGATGTGGTGGCTGGTGCTGGTTGCCTACGTGGCCGGCGGTATGCTGACCGGTATTCTGGGCAGTGGCATCTCGATGGGTCGTTACCTCAAGGATGAAGGGGGTGCGCCGGTATGAGCAAGCCCTGCAAATTGTTGTATCGCATCGCTTGCGTGCTGGTGGCGCTGGTATTGGTCGTGTCTATGCAACCGATGACGACTATCACGCCGGCGGCCAAAACGGTTGCCGAGCTGGAAGCCGAACAAAAGGCGTTGCGTGATAAGATCGCCAATCTGGAAAAAGAGCGCAAAAATTTGTCGAAGGATTTAAACGGCAAGCTGCTGGACAAGGCAAATCTGGAGCAGCAGATCGCGCTGAAGCAGGATGAGATCGACCTCAACCAGGCGGCGATCGACGATGCCAACGATACTATTGCGCAGAAGGAAGCGGAGATCGCCAACCGTCAACAGGCGGTGCAGGAGGAATTTGCTTACCTGAAGGAGCGACTCAACCAGGTCTCTAAGACCGGCAACATGAGCTCGTTCCAAATGCTTATCTCTACCGAGAGCTACGTGGATTACCTCATCAAGGCCAAGGTGATGGAAACAGTCGCGCAAAACGACGAGGAGACTATCGCACGGCTTGAGGAGGAAATGGACGCTATTGCCGCGGAGAAGGCAAAGATCGAGGAACAGCGCGCCGTACTCGAAAGCCGTCAGGCCGAGCTGGAAGCGCTGAAGGCCGAGATCGACGAGCGCTACGACGCGCTGGCGACGCTGGTGCATGATCTGGAATCGGATATTGCATACTATAAGAAACAGATTGCCCTTTCGGAGGCTGAGGAAAAGAAGCTTGAAAACGACATTAAGGAAATGCTGGCGGCTAATGACAGCGGCCTGTCGTATAAAGGCGGCACGATGTACTGGCCGTCCAAGCAATGCACCATTCTGACCTCTACCTACGGTTGGCGGTGGGGCAGCCTGCATAAGGGCATCGACCTCGCGTGCTATGGCAATGCTACCGGCAAGGATATCCGCGCCGCAGCAGACGGTACGGTCATCGCGGTGAACAATACCAGCGAATGGGGCTACGGCTGGTGCAGCGGCTACGGCTACTGCGTCATGGTCGACCACGGCTACGATAAGAAGGGTCGCCGTGTAACCACGTTGTACGCGCACATGTCCAAGGTGATGGTGTCGGTCGGTCAGCAGGTCAAGGGCGGCAGTACGCAGCTTGGCAAGGTCGGCAACACCGGCAACTCGTTCGGTGCGCACCTGCACTTTGAAGTGCGTCTGGACGGTACGGCTGTGGACCCGATCGGTAACGGCTATGTGAAAGTTCCGTAAGCATTTTAAGGAGAATTCTATGAATAAGAAGATCTCACTGGGTACGGTGATTGCGCTGATTGCGGTGGCGGTCGCACTGACCGTCACGCTCACCATGGCGTTTTCCATGCGGTTGTTCAGCGCCAAGGTCACCGACGTCAATCAGCGGCAGGCGCTGCTGGATTACCTCACGGAAGTGGATAAGCAGGTCCGTGAGCAGTACGACGGAGACGTAGACGAAGCCGGACTGCGTGAAGCGGTGGCAGCCGCTTACGTTAAAGGCATCGGCGATCCGTACGCCGAGTACCTGAATGCGAATCAATATACTAAGGTGCAGGCAAAGCTGTCCGGCGAATCGGAGGGCTTCGGCCTGGTGGTGGTGCGCAATACCGAGGGCAAGGTCGTGATCGACGCGGTCGATCCCGGCTCTCCGGCGGCTACCAGCGGATTAAAGGTCGGTGCTATTGTGCTGTCGGCCGATGACGTGCCGCTGGGTACCGAAATGACTACCTCCGAGCTGCAGGATCTGCTGCAAACAGCCGGTAAGATCCGCCTGACGGTCCGGCAGGACGATAAAGAACAATCCTTCTCGCTGGTCAGCGCGACCTATGAGCTGGTCACCGTTACCGGCAAGCTGTTGGAGGATACCGGTATCGGCTACGTCCGCATTACCGCGTTTTCGGACGTGACGTCCCGGCAGTTCTCCGATATGGTTGAGCAACTGCGCACGCAGGGAGCATCCTCCTATATTTTTGATGTTCGCTCCAACACCGGCGGCTCGCTGACGGCGGTACGCGAAATGCTGGCATATCTGATGCCGCGTGGTGCATACGGTACGCTCACCAAGAGCGGTATGGTCGAGGAACTGACCAGCGAAGGCACGCTGGAGCTGACCGTTCCGAGCGCAACGCTGATCAACGGCAGCACCATGGCGGAGGCCGAGCTGTTTGCCGGCGCACTGTCGGAACAGCAAAAGACCACGTTGGTCGGTGCGACCACCAACGGTTGTGCGATGGTGCAGGAGTATTTCGCGATCACCAGTACCAATGCGCGTATCAAGCTGTCCACCGGTCAGCTTGCGCTGTCGCTGGGCGGCTCGTGGCAGGGGATAGGTATCAAGCCCACGCGTGAGGTCTTGGCCATCACCGCCGAGGGTACGGAGGATATGCAGCTCCAAGCCGCCATCGACGTACTCACCGGCAGTACGGCTGTTAATAACGCCGGCATGTAATCTAGATAACCCCCCTCCGAATGCCAACGCATCGGAGGGGTTTTTGCGTATTATTGACCGTTTTAATATTTCCATAAATTACCAATATTAACCCATAAAATAACCCTTGATCGCCGAGCGTCAAGGGTTATTTGTTCGTTTGCGGGTTGGCCGTCCGCCCGAGGAGATAGTCTACGGAAACCCGGTGAAAGTCGGCCAGCTTGATGAGTGTTGCCGTGGGAATGTCGATGTCGCCGCGCTCGTAATTGCTGTATACGCGCTGGCTGCAGGAAAGGATGACGCCCATTTGCGCTTGCGTCAGATCCTTGTCTTCCCGTAATGCTCGAATCCGCGGATACATTTCGCCGCCCCCTCGAAGTATTTTTATAGGTCTGTTTATATTATATATTAGAAAGTTTTTCGCTATTGACTTTTAGCGAATTTTCCGCTAAACTTTACATTAATGAGGATTTTTTTGCAAATTATGCTGCCAGCATAAGACTTTTGGCAAACCGAAGAGGTATAATGAGATGAGCGAAATCTTAAAAAGGTTAAACGTCACACACATGGATATGGGAATGACGGCCGATCGCTCTGCTGTATACGATGAGTTTTACAAACGAGCGATCGACGATATTCGAGAACGGTTAGGAGGAAGCGTAAAATGAAAAAAACTGTTAGCCATTGCATTATCGGTAGCAATGCTTGTGTGCTTGCTGCCGTCGGTGGCGTTTCCCGTTGCTGCGGCGACGGGTGGTACGACCGGCGACTGCACTTGGTCGCTTGACGACACCGTGTTGACTATTTCCGGCAACGGTGCGATGGAAGATTACACCTCTTATAATTCCTTTTTGCCTTGGGGCACTTCTATTACGGAAGTAATTATTGCAAATAGCGTCACAAGCATTGGGGGTGCTGCTTTTTACGGCTGCACCGGCTTGACGAGCGTCACCATTCCGGATAGCGTGACCAGTATTGAGTGGGCAGCTTTCTCCGGTTGCACCGGTCTGACGAGCATCACTATCGGTAATGGTGTGACCAGCATCGGGAATTCTGCTTTCTATAATACCGCATTCTATAATGACAATGTTAATTGGGAAAGCGGTGTACTGTATATTGGCAATCACTTGATCAAATCAAAGAGTACACCTTTTGATAATGGTTAAACTGGAGGTAAAACGAATGAACAAAAAGAGTATTTTGAAGAAAACACTCGCAGTGATCGTTGCCGTCGTGCTTATGATTGGCATTTCTTTCGGCACAGCAACGATTATCCACAAAAAAGGCAGTATCCCTGCTTCAACTACTATTACAAATGGCTTATCAGCCTACGAATTGGCGGTTGAAAACGGTTATAAAGGTACTGTGCAGGAGTGGCTTGAATCCCTATCCGGTAAATCCGCCTATGAGATCGCAGTAGATGGCGGCTATAAAGGAACTGAAGCCGAATGGACTACTGCGCTCACAAAACTGGCGAACAGTGATGCGGTAGGAATTAAAACAGCATCTTTCAACTCTAAAGGTGAACTTGTTCTGACTCTTTCCGATGAAACAACGATAAACCTTGGAAAAGCAGTTGGCGTTGATGGTGTAAACGGAAAAGACGGAATCAACGGTCAAGATGGTAAGAATGGCACCGACGGTAAAGATGGTATCGATGGAAAAGACGGTAAAGACGGCGCCGACGGTATCAATGGCAAAGATGGTGTAAACGGTAAGGATGGTATCGGAATTTCTGATGTTGACATCAACGATGCCGGTGAACTTGTGCTGTCCTTTTCTGACGAAAAGACCGTTAATCTCGGCAAGGTTGTTGGTACAAGCGGATTGAACGGCCTTTCTGCATACGAAATTGCAGTTCTGACAGGTAAGACCACGGCAACCAGCGAAGCTGAATGGATCGATAGCCTTAAAGGCGCAAAAGGTGACAAGGGCGATACCGGTGCAACCGGCGCTCAGGGTGAAAAGGGCGACAAAGGCGAAAATGGTGCACAAGGCCCTAAAGGTGATAAAGGAGATAAGGGTGATACTGGTTCTGCCGGCGATACCCCTTACATAAAAGATGGCAATTGGTGGATCGGTATAACTGATACAGGCATTGCCGCCCAAGGTCCGCAGGGTCAAGCCGGCGCTAAGGGCGATAAAGGTGACAAAGGCGATACCGGTTCTGCCGGTGCTGCGGGTCTCACTCCCCATATTGACACAAACGGTAACTGGTGGATCGGCACAACCGACACCGGTATCCGTGCAAATGGCAAGTCGGCGTATGAAGTAGCTCTCGAAAACAATCCGAGTTTAACCTATGAGCAGTGGACGGAATCTTTAAAGGGTTCTACCGGTGCGAACGGTAAATCTGCTTATGAGCTTGCGGTTGAAACAGGCCTTATTTCTTCTACTGTGACCGTTGAAAATTGGCTTGCATCTTTAAAGGGCGCTAATGGTGAAGATGGCATTTCGCCTGTTGTTCGTATTAACTCTACAACAAACGAATGGGAAATCTCCATTGACGGTGGTGTCAATTACACTTCTACCGGCGTTAAGGCTACCGGCGAAAAAGGTGCTGACGGACAAAATGGTGCCAAAGGCGAAAAAGGCGCCGATGGCATCTCTCCTAAAATCAGAATAAACAGCGATAATGAGTGGGAAGTTTCCATTGATAACGGCACCACTTATGTAACTACAGGTGTTAAAGCCACAGGCGCCAAGGGTGAAATAGGCGCAACCGGTCAGACAGGTGCCACCGGTAAAGATGGTCTTACTCCTGAAATTAAAAACGGCATTTGGTGGATTGGTGATAACAACACAGGTATTGTAGCCAAGGGCGAAAACGGCAAAGACGCTGTGGCTCCGCAAATCCGTATTGATGTGGCTTCAAATATGTGGGAGATCTCCACCAATGGCGGCGCGTCCTTCACTTCAACGAACGTGAAAGCAACCGGCGATAAAGGAGCCAAGGGCGATACCGGTGCAACCGGTGAATCTGCCTATGAGATTGCAAAACGTTTGGGCCTTACCAATGCCGATAGTGAAACGGCGTTTATCGAAAGCCTGAAAGGTGCAAATGGTCTCTCTCCCGAAATTGGCAACAATGGCAACTGGTGGATCGGCACGACCGACACCGGTGTTAAAGCTGCGGGTGTCGATGGGGCTAAGGGTGATGACGGCGATACACCCTACATCAATGCAGATGGTTTTTGGGTCATTGGCAATACCGTTACAACCGTCAAAGCAGTCGGTGTGAATGGCACCACTCCGCATATAGGCAACGACGGTTATTGGTATATCGGCGAGCGGAAAACCGATTACAAAGCCAAAGGCGATAAAGGCGACACCGGTGCCAATGGCGATACTCCCTATATCAACAACGAGGGCTTCTGGTGTATCGGTAATGATGTTACCAACATCAAAGCTGCCAGCACCAACGGCACGAACGGTGTTAACGGCGATACGCCTTATATAAATGGCGACGGATACTGGGTAATTGGCGATACGACCACTACCGTAATGGCAAAAGGCATCAACGGTACCACACCTCATATCGGCGAGGATGGTTACTGGTATATTGGCACGCAAAAGACCGAGTACAAGGCACAAGGCGAAAAAGGTGCTGACGGAGAAGATGGCGATGACGGTGTCGGCATCGATAACATCACGCTGTCTGACGGTGTGATGACCATCACCCTTACCAACAGCGAGAAGGTTTATAAGTTTGAAAACTTAAAGGGTGCTGACGGTATCACACCTCAGCTGATCATCGAAGGCGGCAAATGGAAAGTATCCTATAATAACGGTGCATCTTATATCGAGCTTGGTGATGCCACGGGCGCCGATGGTATTACTCCCACCATTACCGAAGATGGATACTGGAAATTTGGCGATAATAAGACATCGTTTAAAGCGGTTGCCGTTGACGGTGAAAATGGCATTACCCCGCAACTTAAAATTGAAAATGATAAATGGTATGTATCTTATGATGAAGGTACAAGTTATACCGAACTTGGTGCTGCCAAGGGCGAAAAGGGAGATGATGGTGACAACGGAATCAGTCCCACCATTAAAGAGGGGTACTGGTATATCGGCGACCAAAATACCAACGTAAGAGCGCAAGGCATAGACGGTACAAACGGCACTAACGGTGTTACGCCTATCCTGAAAATTGAAAACGACTACTGGTTTGTTTCCTACGATAACGGCAAAGAGTGGGAAGCGCTGAATGCGAAAGCCACCGGTGCCGACGGTCAAAACGGCAATGATGGTGCTACTCCTGAAATCAAGGATGGTTATTGGTACATTAATGGCGAATCTACAGGTGTAAAGGCTCTCGGTGTTGATGGTAAAGACGGCAAGACCCCGTATATCAAAAACGGTACTTGGTGGATTGGCGATGAAGATACTGAAGTAGCCGTTACAGGTCAAAACGGTGCTAATGGTGAAAACGGTAAAACGCCAGAGATCGGCGCAAATGGCAACTGGTGGATCGATGGTGTGGACACCGGTAAAAAGGCCGTGGCACAGGATGGTACAAACGGCGAAGACGGTGAAGATGGCGATGGTATCGTAGGTATTACCGTCAACGAAAACAATTACCTCGTTATCGATATGAAATACGGCGAGGATATCATTATCGAAAAATCCATCGTCGGTCCGGCAGGTAAAGACGGTGCTGACGGCAAGGACGGTAAGGACGGCAATGGTATTAAATCCATAAGCCTTACTAATGATTATAAGCTTGTCATTAAAACAGATAACGACACTATCACATTAGATTCCATTCGCGGTGAAAAAGGCGAAAAGGGCACAGGAATTAAATCTGTCGCATTGAATGATAACTTTGAGCTGGTCTTTACTATGGACGATGAGGCTGGCACTACCCACACCGTTACCGGTTCTCTTAAAGGTGCAGACGGTGTTGGCGTAGAAGAAGTTAAAATTGAAGATGGTATCTTGAAAATCAAATACACCAATTCCGATACCTTTGTTGAACTTGGAAATGTCAAGGGCGAAAAGGGTGATCCCGGTGCTCAAGGTCTGCAGGGTGTTGGTGTAACCGATGCTTATATCAGCGATAATCACCACCTGATCCTGGAGCTGTCCGATGATACGACAGTAGATGCCGGCGAGATCGAAAAAGGTCATAACACCTGGAAAACCGTTACGGAAGCCACCTGCACCGAAGATGGTGAGGCGCAATTAGTTTGCACTGTCTGCGATGAGGTGCTGGAGACCAAGGCGATCCCTGCCACGGGGCACAACTATGTGGACGGTGAGTGCCAGAACTGCGGCGGCGAATGTAGCGTTGGTCTGAAATACACATTGAATAAGGACGGAAAATCGTATTCATTGTCCGGAATCGGCACATGTGAGGATAGAAATATCGTCATTCCGAATACTTACGAAGGCTTGCCGGTAACGGGACTTTCTACCGCTTGCGTTAGCACTACGACTTATGGAGATAGTAATGTTTTGAGTGTGGTTATGCCTGACAGCATAACGTTTATGGATAGATTCGCATTTCAAAATTTGACTTCTTTGAAAAGCGTGCAACTGTCAAAGAACCTGTCATTTATTTCTGAATGTGCGTTTAAGGGTTGTACAGCTTTAAAGGAAATCACTATACCTGCCAGCGTTACTCGTATAATGCAAAATGCTTTTAGGGACAGTGGGCTAACTAATGTGTATTTCGAAAATGATTCCGGTATATGGCTTATACATCCGTACTCTGGCACTAGTCCCACCAATGCTCCTGTTCATCCCATTTCAAACTATAGTTCGGCTTCTTCTGCGTCATTTCTAAGTAATCATTACGCAGGGTATTTCTGGGATTTAATGTAATACAATAGAATTAGAAAGGAAGATAAAATGTCCCTTACTCCAAAGAGTAGAATTCAGGCTATTTCCGCCAAACTTACGCCAATGGATGTGGAGATCATCAAAACGTATATACGAGGTTGTGTTCAGGGCTTTTGCTGCAACGATTCCACAAAGGCCTTTTCCGTCCGTATACTGTTTGGCGGAGAAAACGGGGATTGGCGAAATACCCCGATGCAGCGAATTTACGATTACTATAAACGTCGGGGGCATACAGACAAAGAGGCATATAAACGCGCTGCTATTGATGCCGGGCGATTACTGAAGCGTGTTTTGGATGAAGATAAAAACTGCATTTATACTTTTACAAAGAAACGTACAAATGTGTATAAGAAAATGCCGTAGAAAAAGCCGAGGGAAAACCCTCGGCTTTTTGCCTACACAGACCAATCTTCTTAGGCTGGTTTTGCATCTCGTCAACAACACCGATGAGGTTGTTTATGTGGCGCAAGAATTTCGAATGGTGGGGTTGTTCTTGCTGGCGTTTTGATTTATAATATAAGCCAACAACTATGATACGTGAAGGGCAGTCCAAATCACTGTAATACGGTTACCGAGAATCCTATTTCTATGCGAATATTAATCGGCAGAGATAATAATGACCGGTATGGCGTATCATTACCGTGTATTTATAATTATCACAATATTCGTTAAGTCACAAATCCCATTGAACAAGCAGCAAAGGATATTGGGCGAATTTTTAAACGCGTTTCTAAAGAGGATTGGTGCTATTTCAAATTTATAGGCAAGACTTTGAAAATTCTTACAGATTTGCTCAAACAAGTAATCAATAGAATTTTCCGAACAAAAATAATTATGCAAAAACCGCCTCTAAGATTTGACAAGAGGCGGCAAACCGGATAAAATTATTATAGTCCTTTTTAAGAGAGGTACGGCTAAGGGGTTGGCTGCACCTCTCGCTTTTTGTTGCAGAATAGAAATACCACCTAAGCCGATTAAGGCTTAGGTGGTATTTCTTCTGTAAAGGCAAAGACGTTCTTTACGATGTAAAGAGTTCGTCTATGCGTGTTATGGTGGAGGCGACGAGAGTCGAACTCGTGTCCGAAAACCACTTACCACAGCTTTCTCCGGTTGCACCGGCTTGACGAGTATCACTATTCCGGATAGCGTCACCAGCATCGGGGATTTTGCTTTCTCCGGCTGCACCGGATTGACCGATGTCTGGTATACCGGCAGCGAAGCGGAGCGCTCGGCTATTACGCTGGTATCTAATAATTCAGCATTACTAGCAGCTACTTGGCATTACAACACTTGCCCGGATGAGCATACTTATTCCGATGAGCGCGATGGATCTTGTAATCTTTGCGAATGGACAAGGAAGCCGACAACTACGACCACGACGACCAACGCGCCGGCGGCTACGCAGCCGCGCGACAATACTAATGTAGATACGGATGCCGAGCCGACGATTACCACGACGACCAATGCGCCGACGGCTATGCAGCCGAACAATAATACTAATGCAGATACGGATGCCGAGCCGACGACCACGACGACCAACGCGCCGACGGCTACGCAGCCGAGCGACAATACCGATACCGACGCGGATACGGATGCTGAGCCGTTGCCGTGGGGTATCATCGTCGGCATTGCGGCGGCAGTTATCATCGGCGCGGTCGTGGTGATTATCATCATCAAAAAGAAGAAGTAATATTTCCATAAATTACCAATATTAACCGATAAAAAAGAGGATGGAGTGATCCATCCTCTTTTTCTGTTGTTAGCCTTTGGCTTCGTACCACGTTTCGCCGATGTGGGCGTCTACGTCCAGCGAGACCTTCATGTCCGCTGCGGCACGCATTTCCGTCTCCAGCAGCGCTTTCACGCGGTCGGCTTCCTCGGCAGGTGCTTCCACGATCAGCTCGTCGTGTACCTGCAGGATGAGCCGTGCCTGCAGACCGTCGGCCTTCAAGCGGCGGTCCACGCGGATCATGGCGTTTTTGATGATATCGGCGGCGGTGCCTTGAATGGGCATGTTTCGCGCCACGCGTTCACCAAAGCTGCGCATCACCGCATTGGAGGCCCGCAGCTCCGGCAGCGGACGGCGGCGACCGGCCATTGTGACCGAATAACCGGTCTTTTTGGCTTGTTCGATCAGGTCGTCCATAAACTTCGCAATGCCGCTGTAGGTGGTCAGATAGCTTTCAATATACTGCTTAGCTTCGTAGTGCGAAACGCCCAGATCCTCCGACAGCGAATGTGCGCCGATACCATACACGATGCCGAAGTTGACCGCCTTGGCGCGCGAGCGCAGCAGCGGCGTCACCTCGTCCTCCGGCACGCCGAACACCTGCGACGCCGTCACGCGGTGGATATCCGTTTCGCTGTTGAACGCCGCGATCATGGTGGCGTCGTCGGCCATGTGTGCCAGCACGCGCAGCTCGATCTGCGAATAGTCGGCATCCACCAACACCCAGCCGGGCTGTGCGCAGAAAAACCGCCGCATCTCGCGGCCGCGCTCGGAGCGCACCGGAATGTTCTGCAGGTTCGGCTCGGAGGACGAAATACGCCCGGTGCGGGTCTCGGTCTGGTTGAAGCAGGAGTGAATGCGCCCATCCGGCCCGATCTGCTTCACCAAGCCGTCGCAATAGGTGGACTTGAGCTTGGCAAGCGTGCGGTATTGCAGCAGCTTATCCACCACCGGAAATGCCGGCCGCAGCTTTTCCAGCACGTCGGCATTGGTGGACCAGCCGGTCTTGGTTTTCTTGCCGCCCGGCAGTTGCAAGTCCTCAAAAAACGCCTTACCGAGCTGCTTGGGGGAGTTGAGGTTGAACTCGTAACCCACCAGCTCGTAGATCTCGGCGGTCAGGCGGTCGATCTCATCGGCAAGCTGTTCGCCGAACTGCTGAATGCCCTCGCCATCGACCACAAACCCAACCGCTTCCATCTGCGCCAGCACCAGCGACAGCGGCAGTTCCATATCGACCAGCAGAGCGGTCATAGCGGCGTTTTCCAGCTCGGTCGCCAGTTGGTCGCACAGCGCCGGGAAGGAGAAGGCACATGCCGCCGGTGTGTTGCTCGGCAGGCTGTGCTCGGCCAACAGACGGTCGAGGGGATATCCGGTCGCCAAAGGATTAAGCAAATACGCGGCCAGGGCTGAGTCAAACGCCGCTACCGTCGGCTGTAATCCTTGTCCCAGCAACCACGCGTATAACGCTTTGCTGTCGTGTGTGCGCAAGGCGATGCCGCTGGTGAGCAACGCGGCGGCATCTGTCAGATGGGTGATGCGCGCCGCTTTATCCGGCAGGCAGAACCACAGGGCCGCGAGTACGCCGTTCTCAAATTCCGGCAGCACGTCAGCACGTCCGGCGGATCTCACTTCAGCGGCGATCTCGTCCCAGACTTCGTCGCCGCATTCGGTTTGTGCGTCAAACGAAAGGGATAGCTGCTCGGTCTCCACCGGTGCGGCTACCGGCGCATCCAATCCCATTTTCGCAATCATCTTGAAAAATTCCAGATCCGCCAGCGCCGCCGCCAGACCTTCCCGGTCCATCGGTTGCAAGCGGTAATGTTCGGGATCGCTATCCACCGGCGCTTCCCGGCAGATGGTGCCGAGCGTATGCGACAAGCGGGCACTTTCCGTGCCCTCTGTCAGCTTTTTGCGTATGCCGGGTGTGAGCGACGGATCGTCGGCGTGCGCGAGTACGTTTTCCAGATCACCGAACTGGTGCAGCAGCGCCAGCGCGGTTTTTTCGCCAATCCCCGGCACGCCGGGGATGTGGTCGCTGTTATCGCCCATCAGTGCCTTCAGGTCGATCATGCCGGCGGGGGACAGGCCGTATTTTTCCTGCAGAACTTCCGGTGTGATGTGCTCGGTCTCGGTGCGTCCCATACGGGTGGCGGCGAGCAGCACGGTGGTATGCTCGCTGACCAGTTGGAACGAATCGCGGTCACCGGTGGCCAAGTAGACGGTATGTCCGGCTTTTTCGGCCGCGAGCGATAAGGTACCGAGCAGATCATCCGCTTCATAGCCCTCGCATTCCAGTAC
>JAFUPS010000113.1 GCA_017481085.1 Clostridia bacterium
AAACACCGCCGCCGGCTCTGTTGCGTCGGCCACCACCGAGACCTTTGAGGTACTTGTCACGGCGGATGGCGAAACGCGCGAGGTCAATCTGCTGGGCGGCACCGTTTCGCAGGCCATTGCGCTGACCGGCGTGACCGTCGGGCAGGACGATCTGGTATCGGTGGCAGGTGACACCCCTATCACGCAGGACGTGGCGGTAACCGTCTCCCGCGTGACCTTTAAAACCTATACCAAAACCGAATCCATCGCCTTTAAAACGGTGACCAAAAACGACAGGACCATGATGGTCGGTACGACCAAGGTGGCACAGACCGGCAAAAACGGCGAGCAGAACACCACCTACCGCGAAACGTACGTGGACGGTCAGCTGACCGCCACCGAAACGGTTGGTACGGAAGTAGTCAACGCCGCGGTCGACAAGGTCGTGCTCAAGGGCACACGCCGCCCGGCCGCCGAAACCATCACCGTCGGCGGTATTACGCTGCAGTTGGACGCTAACGGTCAACCGTTGGATTACAAAGAGCTTCACACCGGTAAAGCAACCGCTTATACCGCCACCGGTCACGGCACCGCCTCCGGCCTGAAAGCACAGGTAGGCGTAGTGGCTGTCGACCCGAAGATCATCCCCTACGGCACCAAGCTGTATATCGTGTCGCCGGACGGCAAATGGGTATACGGCTACGCTATCGCCGGCGATACCGGCGGTGCACTGCTCAGCGGCCGTGTGATCGTCGACGTGTATTACGATACCGTTGAGGAATGCTACAAGTTTGGTCGCCGCACCATGAACGTATACGTTATTGGGTAATTTTTGCACACACCCCCCTGCTCGTATGAGCAGGGGGTATTTTTTTGCAAATATAGAGGGTTGCACTTTTACAGCTTTTATGGTATACTTATTTAGTTAACGAATTTCGGAAAGGAGGTCTGCCAATGTCTGCGATCATTGCGGCCATTTCCACGCCACCGGCAGCGGCCGGTATCGGTGTTGTGCGTATCTCGGGCGACGGTGCGATCGCGCTGGCAGACCGTCTGTTCCGTCCGCGCAGCAAGAGTAAGCGGCTATTCGATCTGCCCGGCTACACAGCCTTATACGGGCACGTTTACGATGCCAACGGCGACATTGACGATTGCGTGGCACTGGTATTCCGCGCCCCTCACAGCTACACCGGCGAGGACGTGGTGGAGCTGAGCTGCCATGGCGGTATCTACCTGCTGTCCCGCGTGTTGCGCGCGGCTCTGGATGCCGGTGCCGAGCCGGCCGAACCGGGCGAGTTTACCAAGCGCGCCTTCTTAAACGGCAAGCTGGACCTCACCGGCGCGGACGCCGTGATGGACCTCATTGGTGCCGGCGGTGCGCTGGCCGCCCGTACTGCTCTGGCCGCCCGCGAGGGTAGCGTATTCCGCCGTACCGAGGCGATAAAGGCCACGCTGCTGGCGGTGGCCGCACAAAACGCCGCTTACGTCGATTATCCCGACGACGATATCCCCGAGCTGGAGCCGACGGTGCTGGACCGCACGCTGGCCGAAGCAGAGGCAGACCTTGCCTCACTGCTTGCTACGTTTGATACCGGCCGCCTACTGCGTGAGGGCATTGACACCGCCCTTGTCGGCACGCCCAACGTAGGCAAATCCACCTTAATGAATCGGCTGGCTGGTTGTGAGCGTAGCATTGTCACCGCACAAGCCGGTACCACTCGCGACGTGGTGGAGGATGCGGTACGCGTGGGCGAATTCGTGTTGCGACTGTCGGATACCGCCGGCATC
>JAFUPS010000114.1 GCA_017481085.1 Clostridia bacterium
AAGCGTCTGTTCCGCATGTCCCCCATCCACCATCATTTCGAGATGGGCGGTTGGAGCGAAAACCGCATCGTGCTGACCTTCTCCGGCATCACCATCGTCGTAGCGTTCGTTATCGTGCTACTACTCATTCTCTGCTAACGCTCTCACCAATTCCCGAAAGGAGGCATTCCTATGGCCGCACACGCCCGACATACACAGGAGGAACTGTCCGAGCGTCCGCGCACCGGGCTACGCAAGATCTTTTACGCCGTCAGCGGCTTTGATACTCCGTTTATCATGGTACTGCTGGTGTTGCTGGCCATCGGTTTGGTCTGCCTGTTTTCGGCCAGCTACGTCTATGCCGATTACTACGACGGCGACAGCTACTACTACATCAAGCGTCAGGCGTTGTTTGCGCTGATCGGGCTGGTGGCGATGTTTGCCATCTCCTTTTTCGATTACCACATCCTTCACAAGTTTACCTGGGTGGTATTCGGGCTTGCGGTCGTGCTACTCATCGTCGTGCGCTTGCTGCCCTCCAAAACCGGTATCCACCGCTGGATCAATCTGCCCGTGCTCGGCAGCTTTCAGCCGTCCGAGCTGGCCAAATTCGCCATTATCTTGCTGTTTGCGCATCTCATATCCATCAATCATAAGCGCATGAAGAAATTTACCGTCGGCTTTTTGCCGTTCATACTCTTCCTCGGTCTCATTGCCGGGCTTGTCGTCATTGAGCCGCACCTGTCGGGTACGATCCTCATTCTCGGCATCGGCTTTGTCATGCTGTACGTGGGCGGCACCCGAATGTTCTATCTGTTCGGTATCATCGCCATTGGCGTGGCGGCGGTAGGCATTCTGGTCGGGTTTTTGGGCTACGAGGCCGACCGCATCGCCGTGTATCTCGACCCCATCGGTACGTTTAACGATACCACCACCGATTTCGGCGGCGGCTTGACCGGTCGCGACCTCGCATGGCAGACGGTGCAATCGCTGTACGCCATCGGCTCGGGCGGTCTGATGGGGCTCGGACTGGGCAATTCCCGGCAGAAGCATCTGTTCCTGCCGGAACCGCAAAACGACTTCATCTTCGCTATCGTGTGCGAAGAGCTTGGTTTTATCGGTGCGGCGCTCATCATCCTGCTGTTTGCGGTGCTCGTGTGGCGCGGTATCACCATCGCCATGCGCGCCCGTGATAAGTTCGGGTCTATGCTGGCGGTGGGTATTTCCGCACAGATCGGCATTCAGGTCATTCTGAACATCGCCGTGGTATCCAACCTGCTCCCCAACACCGGTATCGGTCTGCCGTTCTTCAGCTATGGCGGTACGTCCATGCTGATGCTGCTCATGCAAATGGGCGTAATGCTGTCCATTTCGCGACAGGCACGGGCCAAATCCACTCAGTAACGGAGGCAATCGTATGCGCGTTCTTATGACAGGCGGCGGCACGGCCGGCCACATCAATCCGGCGTTAGCCATCGCCGCAGACATCCGTCGCCGTATGCCGGACGCGGAGTTTCTGTTCGTAGGTGCTACCGGTCGTATGGAGACCGAGTTGGTACCGCGTGCCGGCTATGCACTCAAAACCGTCACGGTCGAGGGCTTTAAGCGACAACTCACACCCAAGGCGTTGGTACACAACGTCACCGCCGCGTATCACGCACTCGCCGCCGGCAGCACCTGCCGCAAGATTCTCAAGGATTTCAAGCCGGATATCGCTATCGGCACCGGCGGATACGTCTCCGGGCCCATCCTGCGCGAAGCCGCCAAGCTGGGTATTCCGGTAGTAGTGCACGAATCCAACGCGCTGCCGGGTGTGACGGTGAAAATGCTGGCCAAATACGCCAGCGCCATTTGTCTGCCCACCGAAGCCTCCAAATCGAAAATGCCGGCCGACAGTTGTCCGCTGGTTGTGACCGGCAACCCTCTGCGTGAGGAATTTTTGCATATTGATAAAGCCGCCGCACGCGCGGCACTCAGCTTGGATGACAAACCGCTGGTGCTGTCGTTTGGCGGCAGTCTGGGCGCACGCCGCTTAAACGAGGCAATGACCGAGGTGCTGGTTGAAAGCCACCGTCTGGGGGCTTGTCACCACATCCACGGCACCGGCAAAAGCGGCTGGGATACCATGTCTGCAGCCCTCACCGAACGCGGCGTTCCGCTGGAGGGCGACGGCATTTCCGTGCGCCCGTATATCGACGACGTAGCGCTGTGCATGGCCGCCGCCGATCTGGTCATCTGCCGTTGTGGCGCAATGACCATCAGCGAGTTGCCGGCCTGCGGCGTAGCCTCGGTGCTCATTCCCTCGCCGTACGTCGCGGAGAATCATCAATTCCACAACGCCATGGTGTTGGTCAACAAAGGCGCTGCGGTGTGTATCGAGGAAAAGGATCTCTCCGGCGAAGTGTTGTGGAACACCGTCCGCGAGCTGACCAACGACCCGGCACGGCTGGCGCAGATGGGACAGAACGCGCGCCGTGATGCCATTCTGGATGCCTCCGACCGCATTTGGGCGGTCATCGAGCCTCTTCTCAAAAAGTAATCTGCACCCCTTCTCCCACACTGTCATACCATAGCAGTGTGGGAGGTTCTCCCACCAAATAAGGAGGGAGAAGGATGCCTCACCTGCTCATTGAAGGCGGTCACCGCCTGACCGGTACCGTTCCTGCTCACGGCGCCAAAAACGCTGTACTGCCGCTACTGGCGGCCACGCTGTTGCCATGCGGTGAAAGCGTGTTACATAATGCACCGCGTCTGTCGGACGTGAACGGGTGCCTGGATATTTTGCGGCAATTCGGTTGCCGTTGTGCGGTCGACGGTCGGACGGTTACCGTTTGTGCCGATGCCGCCGATCACCCGGTCATCTCCGATGACCTGATGCGCAAAATGCGCTCGTCTATCGTGTTTTTGGGCGCAATGATGGCGCGTTTCGGAGAAGCGCATCTCTCTTACCCCGGCGGTTGCGAGCTGGGACCGCGCCCTATTGATCTCCACCTCGCCGGTTTTCGGCAGTTGGGTGCGGAGATCCGCGAGGAACGCGGTCAACTACATGCGTTCTTACCGCACGGGCGGTTTATCGGCAATACGGTATCGTTGTCGTTCCCCAGCGTCGGGGCGACCGAAAATTTGTTGCTGGCCGCCGTCACCGCCGAGGGAACGACCACGATTTTAAACGCCGCCCGCGAGCCGGAAATTGCCGATTTAGCGGCGTATCTCACCGCCTGCGGCGCACGCATTGTGTTGGATGACGGCACCGTGACCGTTGAGGGCGTTCGCCAACTGACCGCCTGCGAACACACCGTTATGCCCGACCGTATCGAAGTCGCCACTTATCTGGCGGCGGTCGCCGTCACCGGTGGCGAGGCCGAGCTGACGTCTATGTGTCCGGCACACGTCGCCACCATTCTGCCCGTATTTTCCGAAATGGGCTGCCGCGTGCGCGAGTACCCCGACCGCGTCACACTTGTCGCCCCCGGCAAGCTACGGCGCATTCCCTTTTTACGCACCATGCCCTACCCCGGTTTTCCCACCGATGCCGCCGCTCCACTACTCGCCGCCAGTACGCTGGCAGAAGGTACCAGCGTGTTTGTGGAAAGCATCTTCGAAAGCCGCTATAAATACACCGGCGAGCTCGCCCGGATGGGTGCTCGCATCAAGACCGAAGGCCGCGTAGCGGTGGTGGAGGGCGTACCGGCGTTGTCCGGTGCGGCGGTGCATTGCACCGATCTGCGCGGCGGTGCGGCGCTGGTCGTAGCGGCGCTTGCCGCAGACGGCGTAACCGCCATCCATCAGCTCTCGCATTTAGACCGCGGCTACGATTCATTAGAACAGACGTTAACCATACTGGGCGCGGATATCCGCCGCGTCGGATAGATAAAACCAACAAGGAAGTGACCACCGTGAGCGTAACCCCCATCTCCCGAAAATCTCAAAAACGCCGGATGAACGTCGGCCTGCGCCGGTTCTTTATCACGGTGGTGCTGTTTTTGCTCATCATTGCGGTGACGGTGGCTATTTTCGTTTTCTACCCCATGGCCGAGGAAGCACGCAAAAAGCAAAATACCCCTGCACCGCAACAGCCGACTGCGGATAACGTGATCGTCATCCGGGATATTCAGGTGGAGGGCAACCGCCACTTAACAGACGAAACCGTTATTCTGGCCTCCGGGCTGAAGGTCGGGCAAAACTTCATGACCGTCAGCAAAAACGCCGCCACGGCGAACATTTTGGAAAATTGCCCCTATGTAAAATCGGTTACCATAACCTCCCCCACCTACGACAGCTACATCATCAAAATCGAAGAAAAGACCGCCATTGGTGCTATGTATGCCGACGGTCGCTGGGTCGTGCTGGGCGACGACCTCACCGCGCTCGGTTACCTTGAGCTGACCGGCGACAGCCCGGACCGCTACCTGTATATCAAGGGCGCGGAGCCAAGCGGCAACGGACTGGGTGAGCCGGCCATGAACAGCCGCTGCAGCGACGTGCTTGGTGAGCTGCTCAAGCTGATGGAAACCCACGGCGTGACCGGCATCAACTGTATCGACCTCACCGATCTGACCGAGATCACGTTGGAGTGGAAGCATCAGATCCGCGTGGAGTTGGGCACCGAGGCCAATCTCGAGCACAAGCTGCGCGTTATGAACGCCACCCTGCCGATGGTGCTGGAAACACACGGTCAGCAGGCGGAGGGCACTATGGATCTGTCGGCCTATTCGGACGGTGACGGCGCTAATCAGATGCTGTATACCCCGGGCGATCAACTGCGCATCACCACCACAACGACCGGTGAATCTACCTCTGCAACGTCCGATTCCACCGACGAATAACCAATTCATAAAATATTTTCAAAAAAGCCGGAATTTTTTTCGGCTTTTTCTTGCATTTCGGGCGCGGACATGTTATGATAAAATAGAATATACAAGGAGTATTAATTTATATCTGCTTTGGCAGATATATGACTTACAAAAACGGAGGTAGCACAATGAGCTTGGGTTTGCAATTTGATGAAGAATTCATGGATGGTACTCAAATTAAAGTAATCGGCGTCGGTGGTGGCGGCGGCAACGCTGTCAATCGCATGGCGCGTTCCGGCATGGTCGGCGTGGAATTTGTCGCCATCAATACCGACCGTCAGGCGCTGCTGCAGTCGCAGGCCACGCAGAAGATCCAGATCGGCGAAAAGCTCACCCGCGGCATGGGTGCCGGCGCAAACCCGGAAAAGGGCCAGCGCGCTGCTGAGGAAAGCCGCGACGAGATCGTCAACGCTCTGAAGGGCACCGATATGGTGTTCATTACCGCCGGTATGGGCGGCGGCACCGGCACCGGTGCGGCTCCGGTCGTGGCGGAGATCGCCCGTGAAATGGGTATTCTGACGGTTGGTATCGTCACCAAGCCGTTTGCATTCGAAGGCCGCCGCCGTATGCAGCAGGCCGAGGAAGGCATCGCCACGCTGCGCGAGCATGTGGACAGCCTGGTCGTCATTCCGAACGACCGCCTGAAGCTGGTCAGCGAAACGCGCATCACCCTTGCCAACGCTTTCGAAGTGGCCGACGACGTGTTACGTCAGGGCGTGCAGAGCATCTCGCAGCTCATCAAGGTGCCGTCGCTGGTCAACCTCGACTTTGCCGACGTGACCTCGGTCATGAAGGATGCCGGCTATGCGCACATGGGCGTGGGCCGTGCGGAAGGCAAGGATAAGGCTATCGAGGCCGCCAAGAGCGCCGTGGCCAGCCCGCTGTTGGAAACCACCATCGACGGTGCACGCGGCGTGCTGATCAACATCACCGCTTCGCCGGATATCGACCTCGAGGACGTGGAAATGGCTTCCAGCGAGATCTCGCGCATGGCACATCCGGACGCCAACATCATCTGGGGTGCGGCGTTCGATGAGAACATGGACGATTGCATCGCGGTCACCGTGATCGCCACCGGCTTCACCGAGACCACCGGCGCGCAGAAGACCTCCAACTACGGCGGTCTGTACGGCGGCAACGATGGCGAGAGCAATTCCGATTCGGTTACCACTCCGGCGGCCGACCCGATGGATGGCGATTATCTCGACATCATGACCATCTTCAACCGCAAGAAGGATTCGTAAAAACAAAAACCACCCTCTGCCATGCAGAGGGTGGTTTTTGTTATATAAATCTATTCGT
>JAFUPS010000012.1 GCA_017481085.1 Clostridia bacterium
GGCTTTACCGCGCAGTATTATTGCGTGGAAGCGACGGTTGATGGTGTCACCGGCCGCATTGCGATGGAGAAATCGGGCGATCATCTGGTGATCTGGCCGAGCTTCTTCGCCATTGGCGGCATCAGCGCTGCTCCGGCGCAGAGCTTCGTCATCGCCGAGGGTGCGGTGCTGGAGCCGGTCGATCCCAACACCACCGGCTGGGGTGTGGCGATCGACGGTCCGCAGTTTGCGCTGACAGCGGAGTTTTCCGCTGTTAACAACAACGGCGTATGGACCGAGCAAGCCATTGAGGAAGAAAAACCGACGGTCACGCTGGGATATATGAATGCCGGCGCTGACGGTACATGGGAGCTGACGGTGGACGACATCAGCGGCTTTACCGCGCAGTATTATTGCGTGGAAGCGACGGTTGATGGTGTCACCGGCCGCATTGCGATGGAGAAATCGGGCGATCATCTGGTGATCTGGCCGAGCTTCTTCGCCATTGGCGGTATCAGCGCTGCTCCGGCGCAGAGCTTCGTCATCGCCGAGGGTGCGGTGCTGGAGCCGGTCGATCCCAATACCACCGGCTGGGGTGTGGCGATCGACGGTCCGCAGTTTGCGGTGGCGACGGCATTCTCGTTCACCAATTACAACGGCACGTGGTCGGATAAACCGATCGTCGAGCCGATCGACGTGGAATTAACGTTTGATAATGTCAACACTACCAACGACTGGGCGTTTACCTACGCGACCAATGGCGAACTGCCGGCGGCCGGTCAGTGGTACACCACCACCGCCACGGTGGACGGTGTGGAGCGCGCGGTGCTGGTGGAATACTTCGCGCCGGCTTCGCTGTTCTATATCTACAATCATTGCTTCGCCGCTACCCCGGGTGGGGCGGCCTATCCGGCAGCTTCGTTGATGCTGGCAGAGGGTGCGATCCTCACGCCGATCTCCACGCCGGATGCCTCGGCGGTGATCGTCGGCGGGCAGACGCTCAAGCTGACGAAGGAAATCGACGTAGCGTATGAAAACGGTGCGTGGAAAGACAAGAACGACATCGTTCCAATCGACGTGGAGCTGACCTTTAATAACATCAACACCACCAACGACTGGGCGTTTTCGGCAAATGCCAATGCGTTGCCGACAGCCAATCAGTGGTTTGCCGTACCGGTCAAGCTGGACGGCACCGACCGCACGGTGCTGATGGAATACGATGTCAACGCGTCGTGGTTCTACGTGTACCATCATTGCTTCTGGCCGACGCCGAACGACAACAGCGTGCTGCTGCCGCAGAGCAGTCTGTTCATTCCGGCCGGTACGGTGATGACGCCCATTACCACGCCGGATGCATCGGCGGTGAACAAGAAGGGGCAGACCTATAAGCTGACGGCAGACGTCGATATGGCGTTTGAAAACGGCGCATGGGTGGATAAGAACGTCCTGCCGCCGGTCACGCCGCTGGATATGGAGCTGACCTTTGCCACCGTCAACAGCAAGAACGATTGGGCCTTTACGGGCGTAGCCGACGGTATTCCGACGGTCAATCAGTGGTACACCACCACGGCGACCGTGGATGGCAACGACGTCACCGTGCTGATGGAGTACGATGTCAATTCGACGTACTTCTACATCTATTACCATTGCTTCAGTGCCACACCCGGCACCGAAGCGTATCCGAGAGCTTCGCTTCAGTTGGCCGCCGGTGCGATCCTCACGCCGATCTCCGCACCGGACGCTTCGGCGGTGATTGTCGGTGGGCAGACCTATCGGCTCACCGCCGCGGTGAACGTGGCGCTGGAGGACGGTGTCTGGACCGATCAGAACGCTGCACCGCCGGTCGTGATCACGCCGCTGGATACGGTGCTCACCTTCGCGAACGTCAACCAGAACAACGACTGGGCGTTTACCGGTGTGGTGTCCGGCGAGCTGCCGACCGCTAACCAGTGGTATATGGCCTCTGTTAAGCTGGATGGCACCGATCGCATCGTGCTGATGGAATACGATGTCAATTCGTCGCTGTTCTACGTCTATCACCATTGCTTCTGGAACGTCCCGAACGCCGATCCGGCACTGCTGCCGCAAAGCAGCCTGACCATTCCGGCCGATACGTTGCTGGTTCCGGTGTTTACGCCGGATGCTACCGCTGTGATCAAGGGTGGCCAGACGCTGAAGCTCACCAAGGCGGTCAACGTTGTGCTGTCTGAAGGCGATTGGATCGACGACGACCTGCCGAAGCCGGTTTATAACGACTTGACGGTGGATAAAATTGCCGTTAGCATGTCGGCAGATCAGCCGGCATCGCTGCGCAGCTATCTGCTGCTGTCGGTGGTGGACCCGTTGCCGCAGGCCGGCGCGGAGTGGTGGAATAACTACGACATGTTCAACCTGACCGTTCTGGTGGACGGCACTCCGTATAAGGCTGCCATCGGTGGCGGTGGTGACGCCTCTACCTTGGCGCTGTACCTCATGTGGACGGCTGTGGATGAGCAGGTGCTGGCTAACGCCAACGAGATTGTGATCAAAGCCGGCTCGAAGGGCCGCGTTGGCTTGGAAGGTATTACCTTCGCCTCCGATCTGCGCATTTACAAGGAAAACGGTAGCTGGAAGACCGATTACAACCCGGCAGAGGACGTTGACCTGAGCAACGCCGTATCGGTTGGCGTGGCATTCGATCATATCGACGGCGCTAACCGTTTGTACCTCAGCGCGTTGATGTCGGATTCCAGCAAGATCATGGATACCTACGGCGATTGGACCACTGTCTTTGGTGGAATCCGCATGGGCATTCTCAATGCCGACGGCACTTATACGTGGGTAGAAGAAAGCAACATGCCGTGGTCGGTCACGGGCACCTACTTCTATATGTCCAGTCTCCAGCTGCATTTGTACGATGCGGTTGAGATCAAGAAGGGTACCGTGCTGGTGCCGGATGCCTCTTGCAAATCGCAAAACCCGATCGTCATCGCCAACGATTTCCGTATGGTGCGTGACGAGTGGGAGGAATGGGTGGTAGACGGTGAATTTACCGATAAACCCGATTATTCGACTAAACCGGGTGTGCCCGGTTCGTCGGATACCGGTGACAACACCAAGTCTCCCATCGCTTGGATCATCGTTGGCATCTGCGCTTTGGCGCTGGTGTTGTGCTTGGTCCTCAGCGGCAAGAAAAGCCGCCGTCAATAACCGATAATCCCCCGGCTGCAGCGCAGTCTGTGGCCGGGGCATCCCCCTTTTTTTCAGGAGTATGCAAACAGGAGAATTGTCTTATGGTAACCTGGGGTAACCGACAATTTTATATCAACGGAGAGCCGCTGGAGATCCACGCCGGCTCTATACACTATTTCCGCAGCCTACCGGAAAAATGGCCGGAGCTGCTGTTGAAGCTCAAGTAATGCGGCTTGAACGCGGTGGAGACCTACTGTGCATGGAATTTGCACGAGCCGCAGCCGGGGCAGTATGATTTTTCCGGTCGTTTGGACGTGGAAAAATTCATTTCGCTGGCAGAGGAGCTGGGGCTGTACGTTATCGTGCGTCCCGGACCGTTCATCTGCGCCGAGTGGGAGTTCGGCGGATTGCCCGGCTGGCTGCTGAAGGACAACAATTTCCGTTGCCGCACGGAGGATGGGGAATACCTCACCTATGTCCGGCGGTATTTCGATGAGCTGATGCCGCGCCTATTGCCTCACATGGAAACGCGCGGTGGCAAGATCATCTTGTTTGCCGCCGAAAACGAGTATGGCTCGTTTGGCGAAAGCACCTCGTATATGAATGCCTGCGCACAGATTCTGCGCGATTACGGCGTCGACGTGCCCATTATCACCGCCGACGGTAACACCGAGATGTTTTACAGCGGTGGCCACGCGGACGATTGTCTGATTGCCATGGATTTCGGCTACGATCAGGGCAATCTCGGTGAAGGCCATCTGGCCGACTTGTGGGCACGCCAACCCGATGCGCCGCCCTTCCACGTAGAATTCTGGATCGGCATGTTCGCCCATTGGGGCGAGCCGTATCAGGGCTATAAAACCGAACATATTGCCAAAGAAATGCGTTGGCATCTGGAAAATCATATCAGCTTCAATCTGTATATGTTCCACGGTGGCACCAACTTTGGCTTTACCAACGGCGCTAACTATTTCGGGCGCGATCCCGATAACCGCTTGCACCGCACGTATCTGCCGGACGTGACCAGCTACGACTACGATGCACCGCTTACTGAATGGGGCGAGATCACCCCCAAATATCTGGAGATCCAGAAGCAGATGAGCGAGTATCTCGGCGTGGAGCTGCCTCGACCGGACCCGGTGCCGCGGCAAAACATCGGCGACATTCCGCTGACGCAAGCGGCACCGCTGTTTGGCAATCTCTCGCAGATTGGCGAAAAGCACGTTTCCGCCTGCCAGCATTCCATGGAATACTATGGGCAGAACTACGGCTACATTTTGTATCGCACGCAGATCAAAGCGAACGAGCGGTTGAATTTGCTGGCGGTCGAAGGTGTGGCTGACCGCGCCAACGTCTATTTCAACGGTGTGTGGCGCGGCTTGATCAGCCGAAACGATAAGGAGACCTGCCTTGACGTGGACGGCTGGATGGACGAGGGCGGTACACTGGATATTCTGGTGGAAAACCAGGGCCGCATTAACTTTGGTTATGAAATGGATCACGGTGACCGCAAGGGTATCCTCAAGCACGTCACGGTGTACCAAAAATACGGTCCGGGGCAGATCCAGTACGATTGGGAAGTATACACCCTGCCGATGGAGGATCTCGACTGCCTGCAATGGGGAGGGGAGATCCCGCCCGATCAACCGGTGTTTTACAAAGGCAACTTCCGCGCGACCGAACAGACCGATTGCTTTGTGCACCTCGAGCATTTCAAAAAAGGCTTTGTGGTGGTCAACGGCTTTAACCTCGGTCGCTATTGGGAGATCGGCCCACAGCGCTCGCTGTATCTTCCCGGCAGTCTGCTGAAGGAAGAAAATGAGATCATCGTGTTTGCGGAGGGACCGACCGATACGCCGGTGATCTCCATCCGCGATTATCACGTGTTGGCCGAAACCAAAACGGAGGAAGGCCCGGTCACCATCATGTGACCGTTTGATAGGAAACCCTGTCTTAAGAAAAGACGATCAACATACAAGAAGGAGCGATACTTATGAAAAGATCTATGGTTTGGCAGCGCGTGCTGGCAGTAACGCTGGCGTTGGCGCTGTGCATTGGTCTTGTTCCGCTGAGTGGCTTGCTGTCGCTGGAGACGGCGGCGGTCAACATTGTCAAGCCGATCGGCGAGAACATGTTCCTGCAAGGTCATTTTGAAGGCGTCGACCTGCGCGATTGGTCTACCAACGTGTCGGGCGTGTCGGTGCTGAATCAGCTGTCTGCAGATGCCGAGCATAGCGACGGCACGCGCGGCCTGCAGCTGGTCACCGGCACCAACGAGGGCGGCGTGCGCGCCACCGTGTACGGTCTGACCTCCGGCGCTACTTATCAGCTGGCGCTGTGGGCAAAGGCCGGTACGTCGGCTGCCTCCACGCTGCGCGTGGCCCTGCACCAGTGGACCGATTCGTGGGGCTCGGACGTGAAGTCCACCACCGCGATCTCCACCTCTGTCACGAGCGAATGGGTGCAGTATACCTACGAATTCACGATGGATGTCAACCGCACCATCATCCAGTTTGACGTACAGACCGGCGCCGGTACGCTGTGGGTGGATGATGTGACCGTTATCCGCACCGCTGACGTGACGACCTCTTATCTGAAGCCGGCTTCCACCGACGTCTATAACCTCACCGCCGATCTTGGTGCGGCTCCGCATACCTACGAGGGCTGGATCGAGGTGGACGGTACGCAGGCCGGTGCTATCATCGGCAACTATAGCACGGATACGAGCGCGGCGAACAACAACGCTGCCAGCTATGGTGTGCAGTACCGCAACAAAAAGCTGGAATTCTGGCTGTGGGGCGGCTCCGGTAAAGCGCCGCAGATCCGCGTGCCGTTTACGGCGTTGACGCTGCCGACCAACGAGAAGTTCCACTTCGCTATTGTCAGCGATCCGGTGGCGGATACCGTCACCTGCTACATCAACGGCGGTACAGCCAACGGTGGCAGCCAGCAGACGGTCGATACCGACGAATACATCGCCGGCGAATACTATGGCTGGGATACGTGGTATAAAGGCGAAACGCCGAAATATGCCACCCTCGGCATTGCGTATGATTACGTGGGTGCTTCGCGCCTTCTGCGCGTAGGCGGCAACAGTACGGCTACCTCGCTGGCCGGCACCAAGCTCTACTCGCTGGCGATGTACAGCGATGCCCGTTCGCAAGAGGACGTGGTGCTGGATATGACCCGCGTGCCGTATGAGAGCACCTCGCTGATGGCGGCGTACGATTTCACCGCCGTGGGCAACGAGCGCTTGGAGGACCACTCCGCCAATAACAATCACCTCACGTATTCCGACGGTACGAATACCGAAAATTACGATACCACCGGTATGTCGTTTGAGCAAAACGTCGTGTGGTATTCCGATGCGACCATGACCGAAGTGCCGGTCAAGTGGACCGCATCGGTCAACCTGCCGGCGGATCTCAACGATTACGAGCGCGGCGGTATCATCATCGGTAACGTCGGTAACCGCGGCAGCTCCAACAACTCCAGCTTCAGCTTTGAGGTGTTGGCGCAGGGTAAACCGCGTATTTTCTGGAACAGCAAAGTCAACGGCAAGACCACGCTGGTGTTTGACCAGTTCGATCTGCGCACGGGCGAATGGATCGACCTGACGGCGACCATCGATACGACGGCATCCACCGTCACGCTGACCGACGGCACCACGACGCAGACGCTGAGCTATACCAAGGCTTTGCCGCCGATCCTGCCGTATACCACCTCCGATGCCAACGGCGAGTTTGAGATGGATCCGGGCTGGATGCCGCTGACGGTTGGCGGCGACGCTATCGACGGCAACACCAAGTATTTCCGCGGCAAGATCAAAGCGGTGGCGGCCTACGATTCGGCCGATGCCGAGGTGCTTTCGTATGCGTTGACCGACACGGATGCGAACGGCCTGACCGCTGAGCCGCTGTGGATCCGCGATTTCGAAGAACCGACCGATTACGATTATGCCATGATGACGGTGGGTGACACGCAGATCGTTAACTGGTATTATCCGGACGATTTCGATAATATCTACGATTACATCGTCAAGCGTGTGAATGCCACGGGCGACAAGATCAAAATGGTCATGGGCCTTGGCGATATCACCGAAATGGGCACGGTAGAAAGCGAATGGAAGCTGGCTTATGAGCAGATCAGCAAGCTGAACGGTGTGGTGGATTACTCGGTGATCCGCGGTAACCACGACGGCGTGCTGATGCACAGCTACTTCCCCTATGAGGACTTCAAGGATAAGCTGACCGGCTCGTACGACGGTACGCTGCTCAACACCTGGCGTACCTTTACCGCCGGCGACGTGGATTACCTGCTGCTCACGCTGGATTACTTCCCGAAGGCAGATGTGCTGGAATGGGCCAGCGATATCGTGGGCGCGCACCCGAACCACACGGTCATCGTGAATACCCACGCGTTCCTGGACTACAAGGGCGACCTGTTGTCCACCCGTACTATTAATCCGTTCACCACCGGTGCCGGCGGCACGATCGAGCAGATCTGGGATATCCTGATCAGCCAGCACGAGAACATCCAGTTGGTGCTGTGCGGCCATATTTCGTCGCAGGGTCTGGTGCAGACCACTCTGGCGCGTGACGGTATGTCCGACGTCAACTGCATGCTGCTCGACCCGCAGGGTATGGATGCCAGCATCGGCGCCACCAGCATTGTGGATACGCTGTATTTCAGCGACGTCAAGGCGGATGGCACGGTGGATATCGAGCTGGTGTCTTACTCCACCACTCGCAAAGAGTATTATGGCGAAAGCTTCGTCTCCAGCATCAAGCCGGTGGCGAAGGTGACTCCCACCACCGATGCCGGCAGCATCACGCTGTCCGGTGCGGCAACGGTTGGCGGTACGACCAAGATCAAAGAGATCACGGTGCCCTATACCGGCACCACCACCGCTGCGATCGGCACCCGTTTTGCCGGCCAGATCGTGGATGCCAGCGACGACTCGGTGATGAACACCGAAATGGTGCTGAACGACGGTACGGTGACCTTCACGGTTCCGGTTACTGTGTATCCCGAAAAGATGTCCGTCGCCGCCGGTACGGTGTTTACGTCGTTTGACAATACCACCACGCTGACGATCGGCGCGGACTACAACGATACGCTGTATACGGTTGCCGAGCTGAATCCGACCAACTTCCAGATCTGGAACAACAACGTGATGGATCAGCCGGCCAATAAGCGCACTTGCATCTATTTCTGGAGCGAGGATCTGAATTACGATCCGGGCACCGGTAAATGGGAAGACATGATCCCGAACAGCGGCCTGACGGTCTATTTGGACGGCAAGAAGTGCACCGCGATGATCATCGGTGAAACGCCGAATACCGAAAGCACCACCGGCAACGCCGTGGCGATCATCTACCTGTACGAAAGCCAGAGCGGCATCACCGGTGTGGCGGAAAACTGCAGCACCATCGTCATTCCGGCCGGCACGGAAGTGCTCACGCCGGATAGCCGTAGCGGTATCCGCTTTACGGCAGACACCGGCATGAAGAAGGTGGGCGGCGTCTGGACGGTGTACGATCCGAGCGTCGTGGAGATCGAACCGTATGAAGTGACCGTCGGCTTCGATCCCGCGCAGGTCAACGATAACGGTACCGTGTATCTGCCGGTCACCACGTCGGACGGCAAGGCGCTGATGGATACCTACGGCGACTGGACCACCGCATTCGGTACGATCTACGTTGATGACGCTGAATGGGCCAATACCGCTTATTCTATCACCGGCAGCTCCTTCTACATGGGCGGTCTGGGTATGAATAGCATCAGCAAGATCGAGATCAAGGCCGGCACGGTGCTGGCGCCGGATAGCTCCTGTAACTCCAGCACTCCGATCATGATCACCAACGATCTCGTGCTGGTCAAGACGGACGGTGTGTGGGCTCAGCAGGGTGGCGATCCTGCGGAGGAGACCATCGAGATCGACTTTGAAAACGACGCGCATACGGTGGCTGTGAACTATAACACCAATAATAGCCGCACCTGGCTGCAGGTGACCGTCGGCGATGCTACGCTGCCCGGCAGCAACTATGCGGGGTATAGCGGTACGGCGACGATCGATGTGGACGGTGAAAGCTATACCGGTCACTTCCAGAAGCTGACGACCGATACGCAGTTCCAGATCTACATGGCCGGTAACGGCATCAACCACGGCGAAACGGCCTCCCAGATCACCATTCCGGCCGGTACGACCTGCACCTATGCCGATACGGAGAACAACGTCAACTACACCATCACGTTTACGAATGATTTTACTATCGCTAAACAAGATGGCGCGTGGGTGAAATATAAGCCGGAGGTCCTGCCGAGCGATCACACCGCTACGGTCGGCCCGAACCTGCCGGAAGGCAAGACCAACCTGATCGCCAACCCGTCCTTCACGGGGAACAGCACGTCCGGCTACAGCATCAGTGCTACGGCTTCCGGTGTAGACAATATGCTGGAGATCCAGTCGGGCTACGTGCAGTCTCCGGAGATCACGCTGACGGCCGGCAAGACCTACCGTTTGTCCTACTACGTGTGGGTGGAAAGCTCCACCGCCACGGCGGATATCGAGATCTATATGTCCGGTAAAGCCGGAGCTACGGGCAGCTGGCTGGATTTCGCCATCAAGAACGGCACCAACACCTCCGGCAACGCGCTGACCGATGTGACCGACGCGTGGGTGGAGCAGTGGATCGAATGGACGGCCCCGGCCGACGGCACGGTCTACTTCGGCTTCAAGGATTACGGCGA
>JAFUPS010000115.1 GCA_017481085.1 Clostridia bacterium
CACTCAGTTCTATCCCCTTCCCGGAAACCGCCGGGTACGTGGAGAAGATAAACAAAGCACAACAAGCCTATCGGGAACTGTACGATTGGCTATAAGGAGGAAATACTCATGGAAGACAACAAGCTGAAGGAATTGAAGGACGAGCTGCTGTTTACGCAGAAAAACGCCGCCGTGGAACGCTCGGACGAGCAGATCGCAGAGGCGGATGCGTATGCAGAGGGCTATAAGACGTTTCTGGATATCGCCAAGACCGAGCGTCTGGCGGTGGAAGAAGCGATCCGTCTGGCAGAAGCGGAAGGGTTTGCGCCGTTTGATCGCACCAAGCCGCTGAAGGCCGGCGATAAAATTTACGTCAACAACCGCGGCAAGGCGGTCATCTTTGCGGTGATCGGTACCAAGCCGCTGAGCGAGGGTGTGTCCATCGCGGCGGCGCACGTCGATAGTCCGCGCCTGGACCTCAAGCCCAACCCGATGTACGAAAAGGCCGGCATGGTGTATTTTGATACCCATTATTACGGCGGTATCAAAAAGTATCTGTATGCCACCGTACCGCTGGCGTTGTACGGCACCGTGTCGCTCAAGGACGGCTCCACCGTAGATATCGCCATCGGTGACAAAGAAGAAGATCCGGTATTTGTGGTGACCGATCTGCTCATTCACCTTTCGCGTGAACAGATGCAGAAAACCGCCAGCAACGTGGTTTCGGGCGAGAATCTGGACATTCTCATTGGCTCGCGTCCGTTTGACCACAGCAAGGAAAGCAATGCGATCAAGCTGAATATCATGAAGATCCTGAACGAGCGCTACGGCATCACCGAGGCCGATTTCCTGTCAGCCGAACTGGAAGCCGTGCCGGCAGGCAAAGCGCGTGATATCGGCTTTGACCGCAGTCTGATCGGCGGCTACGGCCACGACGACCGTGTGTGCGCCTATCCGGCGCTGACTGCGCTGTTCGCGCTGGAAAATCCGGCGTACACCGCCATCACGCTGCTGTGCGACAAGGAAGAGATCGGCTCGGACGGTGCTACCGGCACCAAGGGCCTGTTTTTCCCCTACTTCATGGAAGATCTCGCAGAGCTGCAGGGCGTGCGCAGCCGTCACGTGCTGTCCAAGTCGCTGTGCCTGTCGGCCGACGTCAACTCGGCCTACGATCCGCTGTATGCCTCGGCATACAGCGAGCAGAACAGCTCGTTCATTAACTGCGGTGTGGTACTCACCAAGTACACCGGTTCCGGCGGCAAGGGCGGCAGCAACGACGCTTCGGCCGAAACGATGGGGCGTTTCCGCCGCATCATGGATGCCGGCGACGTGATCTGGCAGATCGGCGAACTGGGTGCGGTGGATGCCGGCGGCGGCGGCACCGTGGCCAAATATATCGCTCAGCTGGACGTGGATACCGTCGACCTCGGTGTGCCGGTGCTGTCGATGCACGCTCCCTTTGAGGTCATCAGCAAGCTGGATCTGTATGAAACGCACCGTGCGTTCTACGCTCTGCTGAACCGCAACTAAACCAATTTCGGAGGACCTTTATGAAGGCCTATTTTCACACGCTTGGCTGTAAGGTCAACCAATACGAAACCCGCGCGATGGCGGCGTTATTGGAGGATGCCGGGTTTGAAACTGCGGAATACAGCCCCGACACGCCGAATATCGGGCGCAATATCCTGGTCATCAACTCCTGCTCGGTGACGGGCGAAAGCGATCGCAAGATGCGCCAGTTTATGCGGCGATGCCGGCGACAAAATCCCGAGGCGATCATCCTGCTTTCGGGATGTATGCCGCAGGCATACCCTGACAAGGCCTCTACCTTGTCGGATGCCGATATCGTGACCGGAAACGCCAAGCGCGCCGACATCGTCAGCATGATTCGTGCACATCTGGAAACCGGTGAACGCATCGTGGACATCCCAAAACATACCCCCGATTGCGAGCCGCTTTCTATCAAAAAATTTGAAGGACGCACAAGAGCATATCTCAAAATCGAGGATGGTTGCAACCAGTTTTGCACCTATTGCATCATCCCCTACGCTCGCGGTCGAGTGCGTTCCAAGCCGCTGGAAGACGTCAAAGCAGAGGCCCAAAAGCTGGCGGATGCCGGCTACACCGAGCTGGTGCTGGTGGGCATCAACCTCACCGCGTACGGCCGTGATTGCGGCTTAACGCTGGCCGATGCGGTGGAAACTGTCTGTGCCATAGACGGTCTGCGCCGTGTGCGCCTCGGCTCGCTGGAGCCGGAGGATATGACCGACGACGTCATCGAGCGTATGGCAAAGCTGCCCAAGCTATGCCCGCAATTTCACCTGTCGCTGCAAAGCGGATGCGATGCCACCTTAAAGCGGATGGGACGGCGGTACGACACCGCGCTGTACCGGCACATCTGCCATCAGTTGAAAGCCGCCTTTACCGATTGTGCGCTGACAAGCGACGTGATGGTAGGCTTCCCGGGAGAGACGGAGGAAGACTTTGAAACGTCGCTCAATTTTGTAAAGGAAATCAGCTTTACAAAGATCCACGTGTTCCCCTATTCCAAACGTCCGGGGACACCGGCGGCGGTAGCGCCGAATCAGGTGACAAGACAGCAAAAAGCCGAGCGCAGCCGCCGCATGATCGCGGCTGGTGAGCAATCGGCGGAGCAATTCTTCCGCGATTACGTTGGTCGGGAGCTGGAGGTGCTGTGCGAAACGCCCTGTCCGGATGGAACGACCGATGGCTATACCGCCAATTACACGCCGGTGCACGTGGCCGGTCTGCACACCGCCGGGACCTTTGTGACCGCGGTGGTCGACCGTGTAGAAAATGGCGTTTGCTACGCCCACGTAAAAGCATAAAAAATCCCACTCTGCAGTTTGCAGGGTGGGATTTTTATTATTCTACTATATAGTTTTTTACCGTATCCAATAGCGGTTGCCCGAGTGTGACGGTCATATAAAGCCCCTCCGGTACATATTCTTCACTGTCAACCGCACCTTCGCGACGGCAACGCTCTGCCAGCGCACCGGCAGAAAACGGCAGCAACAGCTTGACCAACCGGCGATCCTTGGGCAAGGCTTCAACAACCGCCTGCAGCAATTCATCGATCCCCTCGCCGGTTTTGGCGCTGATACATACCGACCGCGACGACAAGCCAAGCGGCAATTCCTCGGCAATATCGCACTTATTGAGCACCTCGACGATCGGTTTGGTGCAGCCCAGCTCCTCCAGCAATTGATGCGTAACCGCCAAATGCTCGTGTGATTCCGGACTGGATGCATCGCAGATGTTGAGGATCACGTCGGCAAACACCGCTTCCTCCAGCGTGGAGTGGAACGCTTTGACCAACTGGTGCGGCAGCCGGCGCACAAATCCGACCGTATCAATAAACAGCACCGAACGGCCGTCCGGCAGCTTGAGCACACGGGATACCGGATCGAGCGTGGCAAACAGCTTATCCTCAGCCAGCACGCCGGCACCGGTCAGCGTATTCAATAAGGTGGATTTACCGGCATTGGTATAGCCGACAATAGCAACCGTCTGTGTGCCGACCTTTTTACGGCGTTCGCGCAGGCCGGCGCGGTGAGCCTCGACCTCCTCCAGCTCCTTGCGGATGGCGGCCATGCGGCGACGAATGTGCCGGCGGTCGGATTCCAGCTTGGTCTCACCCGGGCCACGTGTACCGATACCGCCGCCCTGACGCGACAGCGCGGCACCCTGCCCCACCAGACGCGGTAGCCGGTATTGCAGTTGTGCCAGCTCGACCTGCAACCGGCCCTCGGCCGAACGCGCACGCTGAGCGAAGATATCCAATATCAGCGCGGTGCGGTCCACCACGTCACATTCGATCAAATCGGAGAGATTGCGTTGCTGGGTAGCGGTCACCTCATCGTCGGCAATCACCAGATCTGCCTCCAGATGCACGCACAGCTCGCGCAGTTCCTCCGCACGTCCACTACCTATATACGTCGCTTTATCCGGCGATTCACGCTTCTGTACGATCTCGCCCACCACATCTGCGCCGGCGGTTTTGGCAAGCTCCTTCAGCTCCGCCAACGAGATCTCCACGTCGTGCTCGCCGGTATCCACCGCAACGAGAATAGCACGCTCGCGTTTTTCCTCCTGCGGGATGTCGGTCATGTTTCCGGTCATATCGGTCACCTCGGTTTCTGAATGCTATTATAACCTCTTTTGAGCCAATATGCAACCCACCGGGCCAAAAGTTGCTGTTTTTGCGATTTTGCCGCATAAAAATTTCATTTTTTTGTAAAAAAGGGTTGCATATGGAAGTTTTATTCGCTATAATTGAAACCAGCGAATATTCAAAACGTCAATTTTTTGGCGCGGATCTCGCGTTATTTTATTTTTGAAGTGGAGGAATCCCGAATGTCTTATTGTGCAGAAGTGTTGGAACAGGTCAAGGCTAAGCACGCATCGCAGCCGGAGTTTGTGCAGGCGGTCACCGAAGTGCTGGAAACCATTGAGCCGGTCATCAACGCCAACGAAGAAAAGTATCGCCGTGAAGGATTGCTGGAGCGCATGGTCGAGCCGGAGCGCCAGGTCCTCTTCCGTGTGCCGTGGGTGGACGACAACGGTCAGGTCCGTGTCAACACCGGTTATCGCGTTCAGTTTAACAGCGCGATCGGCCCGTACAAGGGCGGTCTGCGTTTCCATCCGTCTGTCAACCTGAGCATTATCAAGTTCCTCGGTTTTGAGCAGACCTTCAAGAACTCCCTCACCGGTCTGCCGATGGGCGGCGGCAAAGGCGGCTCCGACTTTGATCCGCGCGGCAAGTCCGACCGCGAGATCATGGCGTTCTGCCAGAGCTTCATGACCGAGCTGTTCCGCCACATCGGTGCGGATACCGACGTGCCGGCCGGCGATATCGGTGTGGGTGCGCGTGAGATCGGTTATCTCTACGGCCAGTACAAGCGCCTGCGCAACGAGTGGACCGGCGTGCTGACCGGTAAGGGCCGTTCCTATGGCGGCTCGCTCATCCGCCCGGAGGCTACCGGCTTTGGTGCTACCTACTACACCGTGGAAATGCTGAAGTATTTCGGCACCGATATCAAGGGCAAGACCTTTGCGATCTCCGGCTTCGGTAACGTGGCCTGGGGTACGGCAATGAAAGTGGCAGAGCTGGGTGGCAAGGTCGTCACCATCTCCGGTCCGGACGGCTACGTGTATGACGAAGAAGGCGTGACCATCCCGGAGAAGTTCAACTTCATGCTCGAAATGCGTGCTTCCGGCCGCGACAAGGTGCAGGATTACGCCGATAAATTCGGCGTACCGTTCTTTGCCGGTGAGCGCCCGTGGGGCCAGAAGGTAGACGTCGTAATGCCGTGCGCCACACAGAACGAAGTGGGCATTGAGGATGCGAAGAAGATCGTTGCCAACGGCGTGAAGTACTACGTCGAGGTCTCCAACATGCCGACCACCGCCGAAGCGGTTGCCTACCTCAAGGAAAACGGCGTGAACGTGGCTCCGTCCAAGGCGGTCAACGCCGGCGGCGTGGCGGTTTCCGGCTTGGAAATGAGCCAGAACTCCATGCGTTACAGCTGGACCTCCGAGGAAGTGGATGCCAAGCTGCATCAGATCATGTCCGACATCTTTGCCAACTCGGTGGCTGCGGCCAAGAAATACGGCATGGAAGGCGATCTGATCGCCGGTGCAAACATCGCCGGTTTCGAAAAGGTTGCCGATGCCATGATGGCGCAGGGTGCTGTGTAAGCTACATAAATCGCAAAAATCCCGTCCGATGGACGGGATTTTTTCTTTTTATCCACAGATTTTCTGCAAATTGCGGTTGCGTGTCGCTTTAAAATGTAGTATAATGTGTATATCTATGTGCAAAGGAGGGCTTTTATGATTTATTTGGATAACAGTGCAACTACCGCCGTATGCGCGGAAGCCGCCGAAAAATCCATGCACATGATGCTTTCTAATTTTGGCAACCCCTCCTCTCTGCACACGCTCGGCATCCGTGCGGAAGCCGAGCAATCGCAGGCGCGCGAGTGCGTGGCCACTCTGCTGGCCGCCTCACCGGAGGAGATCGTGTTTACCTCCGGCGGCACCGAGGCGAATAACCTTGCTATTCTGGGGGCCGTCGCCGCCAAACACCGGCGCGGCAGACACATCGTGGTATCGGCTATCGAGCACCCCTCCGTTTCTGCTCCCATCGCCATGCTGGAAAAACAAGGCTTTGAAGTGACATACGTTCAACCGCAACCCGACGGTAATATTTTACCAGCGGATGTATGGGCGGCATGCCGTGCGGATACGATATTAGTCAGCGTGATGCTTGTCAATAACGAGACCGGCGCAGTATTTCCCATGGAAAAGGCAATAGCACGCATCCGTAAGCTCTCTCCCCTTGCTACCGTACACACCGATGCCGTACAAGCCGTAGGCAAGCTGCCAGTAAACGTCAAAAAACTCGGTGTGGATCTGCTGACGGTCAGCGGGCATAAGCTCCACGCCCCAAAAGGCGTGGGCGCGCTGTATTGCCGCAAGGGTGTAAGACTTACGCCTCCGGCGGCACTCGGTGGCGGTCAGGAGAAGGCTATACGCTCCGGCACGGAAAACACCCCCGGTATTGCCGCGCTTGGCGAAGCGGTGCGCGTGCTACCGAAACCGGCCGAAATGCAGGCGCACTGTGCCGCTCTGCGGCAACGGTTGTTCGACTGCTTGGAAGGGCGACCGGAAATCCGTTGGCATCTGCCGGAAAACGGCGTGCCGTGTATTGTCAATTTTTCCGTAATGGGCTTACGCAGTGAGACCATGATCCATTTTCTGGCGGCCAAGTACGGTATTTACGTATCGGCGGCTCAGCCTGTTCCAAAGGACATACGAGCCCGGTACTGACCGCCATGGGTCTTCCCCCGGCAGAGATCGACTCCGCTTTGCGAGTCAGCTTTGGACGAGACAATACCCCGGACGAGGTGGAGGCACTGGCGGACGCGCTGGCAGATGCCGTTGCCGAGCTGACCCATCGCCGTTAAACGACTACGAAGGAGGATATGTATATGTCGCCATTCTTTCATAATGAGCCGCAGGACGAGCCCGAGTACACTTTGTTTGTACTGGACGATGCTGAGGAGACCGAAGAAGAAGCTCCAGCCTCCCAAAACGAAAAGCCGCTGACCGTTGGCCAACGGTTGCTGGATATGTTTGTGCCGATGCGCGGCGACGCGCTGAGCGATATTATCCGCAAGATCGTGGCAATCATCGCTGTGATCGCCATGCTGGTCGCCATGGGATATCTGGTATACGACCTATGGATCATGCCGCTGCAAAACGAGGCGCAAAACGCAGGCATCACCCAGTTGTACAATCCCGATGGCTCCATTGAATTTGAGCCTGAGGTAGAGGATTTTACCGAGTATCCCGCGGGGATGAACCCGGCGTTTAAGGCGCTGTATTATGCCAATCACGACGTGCGCGGTTGGCTGACCTTTAACTCCTCCAGCAAATATTGGTACGGCATCAACTACCCGGTGGTACAAGCGGCGGATAACGATTTTTATCTCTACCGCGATTTCTACAAGCAGAATAACCGGAACGGTACGCTGTATTTCGATGCGCGCAACGATTTTTCGTCACCGGATGCCACCAATCTGGTGAGCATTATCTACGGCCACAACATGCTCAGCGGTCAGATGCTGGCGTCGCTCAACAAGCTGCTGGGCAGCGTGGGTATGGCACGCTCCGCCCCGACACTGACGATGAACACACTGTATGAGGATGCGACATACAAAGTATTCGGCGTGTTTATTTGGGATAATGAGCAGCGCGATTTCAACTACATGCAGACCATCTTTGCCGATGACGCAGACTTTATGGCTTATGTAGAAAAGGTCCGCGCGCGTTCGTGGTACGATTATAAGGACGTGGACGTTATTCCTACAGATGAACTGCTGGTACTGTCCACCTGCAGCAATAAAAGTCAAACGCACCTGAGCGACGGCCGCACCGTTGTGGTGGCGCGCAAGGTGCGCGACGGCGAAAGCACCAGCGTTAATACCGCACATATCGTTGTCAACGAGGACGCCTTACAGCCGCTGGCGTGGTATGAGGCGGAGGGTCTGACGTTGCCGGATTACTATAACGGCATTATCACCACGACCACCACGCAAGCAACGGCAACCACGACCACCCAGGCGGGTGGCTCGACTACCACGACCACCACCGGCAGCGGTGA
>JAFUPS010000116.1 GCA_017481085.1 Clostridia bacterium
AAAAATATCCCCGGCTCGCATACGGTGATCGCCACCGAAGGGGTGGAAGTACCGGAGCAAACGCTGTTGCAGGCAGCGATATTGGCGGCAACGTACTCCAAAGCCGCCGATTCGTCGCAGGTGCCGGTAGATTATACCGCCATCCGACACGTGCGAAAGCCGGCCGGTGCAAAACCCGGTCGGGTGATCTACGACCATCAGAAAACGCTGTATGTCACGCCCGACCCGGCGTTGGCAGACCGATTGAAAAAGGAGGAAAACCGATGACTCCGCTTAACGTTGTAAAAGAAAAACAAGCGCACATCGCCTTGGAGGCACTGCGTGCCAACCGTATGGCGGCGTATTACGTCCCCACTGCCGCCGAAGTCGTTCCGCTGGTGCGTTCGTTGCTGCACGAGGGCGACAGCATTGCTGTCGGTGGCTCGGTCACGCTGGACGAAACCGGTGTCAGCGAGCTGATTCGCAGTAGCGAATATCGTTTCATCGACCGCTACGAAGCCGGTATTTCGCCGGAGGAAGCTGCACAGCGTATGCGGCAAGGGCTGCTGGCCGATACGTTTCTGACCTCTGCCAATGCCATCACCTTAAACGGTGAGCTGTATAACGTGGACGGTCGCTCCAACCGCGTGGCGGCTATTGCTTTTGGACCTAAGCAGGTCATTGTGGTGGCCGGCATCAATAAGCTCGTCCCCACGCTGGAGGATGCCATCACCCGGGTGAAGACCTCTGCCGCACCGCCGAACGTGGAACGCCTGCATTGCCAGACCGGCTGTGCCGAAACCGGCGTCTGCGTTGGCTATAAAGGCGGCATGACCGCCGGTTGCCGCAATGAAGGCCGCATTTGCTGCAGTTACCTCGTTTCTGCCATGCAGCGCGAAAAAGACCGCATCAAAGTCATTCTCGTGGGTGAGCCCCTCGGCTACTGAATTCAAAAAAGGCTTTGCGACGATTGTCGCAAAGCCTTTTTCTTATAGCTTCAACACGCCTTGTGCAAGCATGGCTTGGGCCGCCAACAGCACACCCATTTTGCCGGAGTGGAAGTTGAGTCCGCCCTGCATGTACGCCGCATACGGCTCGCGCAACGGTCCGTCTGCCGACAGTTCAATGGACGAGCCGGCTGTAAACGCACCGGCGGCCATCACGACCTGATTATCGTAACCAGGCATATCCCACGGTTCCGGCAACACGAACGCATCGATAGGCGCACCGCTTTGCATACCCTGGCAAAACGCGACCAAGCCCTCTGCCGTACCCAGTTTCACCACCTGGATGATATCGGCACGTTCCTCGTCGGCGGCAGGGGATACACCGTAACCCAAGCGCCCGAATAACGCCGCCGCATACACGGCAGTCTTGAGCGCTTCACCCACCACGTGCGGTGCGTGAAACAGCCCCATGTACAGCGCCCGGGTATGCCCCAGCGAAGCGCCGACCTCGCGCCCCAGACCGGGCGTGGTCATGCGGTAGGAGCACTGCTCCACCAGATCGGCCCGACCGCAGATGTAACCGCCGTTTTCGGCAATGCCGCCACCGGGATTTTTGATAAGCGAGCCGGCCATCAGATCAGCACCGACCTGCGTCGGCTCCAGCGTTTCCACAAACTCCCCGTAACAGTTGTCTACAAACACAATAGCATCCGGTCGCCGTTCGTGTACCGCCTTGGCGATCGCACCGATTTCGGCTACGCGCAGGCTCGGCCGCGGATCGTATCCGCGTGACCGCTGGATGTGCACCAGCTTAATGCTGGGGTCGGCATCCAATGCAGCCAAAATACCGTCCATATCCGGCTTTTCCTCCTTGAGCGGCACTTCGCTGTACTTTACACCGAAATCCGCCAGCGATCCGTCGCTGTGCTTGCCGATGCCGATGACCGTGTGAAGCGTGTCGTAAGGAGCACCGGTGGCCGCCAGCATGGTATCGCCGGGGCGCAGTACGCCAAACAGCGCAATGGTCAGCGCATGCGTACCTGAAACGATGGAATGCCGCACCAACGCGTCCTCTGCGCCCATGAT
>JAFUPS010000117.1 GCA_017481085.1 Clostridia bacterium
CTTGGTCGCCTTAGGATCATGTATAAATATAACCTCATCAAGCTGCTGTCCGATGGTAAATACGGGATTGAGAGAGGTCATCGGCTCCTGGAAGATCATCGCGATCTGCTTGCCGCGGACGCGGTGGATCTCGTTGATGGGCATTTTGGCAATATCGTAGATCTTCTCCTCCATCGCCAGCGAGCCGTCCTCGTTTTTGATCGGGTTGCCCTTTTCGTCTTTCTTGTAATCGTAGGACTGAAAGCGGATAGAGCCGTCCACAATTTGGCCGGCCGGGCCCTGGATGAGCCGCATCACCGACATACTGGTGACCGATTTGCCGCAGCCGGACTCGCCCACGACACCCACGACGGAATGCTTGGGCACGTCGTACGACACGCCGCCCACCGCCTTGACTACGCCTTGCTCGGTGAAGAAGTAGGTGTGCAGATTTTCGATCTCCAAAATATTGTCGGGATTTTTCATCCGGGTGATAAATTCGCTCTCCGGCGCTTTGCGGTTTTTATACGCCTCGAGACGCTGAATTTCTTTCTTGTTGGCCTTGGCGATAGCGCGAATCTCACGGCCGGTCAAGTAGTTACTGTTCTTCTTTTCTCCAGCCATAGTTATCGCCTGCCTTTCGGGTCAAGGGCATCGCGCAGACCGTCGCCCACGAAGTTGAAGCCCAACACGGCGATGACGATGCATACACCGGCAGGCACCCACACGTAGAGGTGATTCTGCAAAATGTCCGAGTTGGTGCTGATGATGTTGATCATAGAGCCCCACGCGGTGTAAGGTGCTTTGATGCCCATGTTCAAGTAGGACAGCGTAGCTTCGTACAAGATCATGCTACCAAGCGACAGCGTCATCTGCACGATAAGCTGTGGCATGACGTTGGGGACCAGGTGCTTGAAGATCTTGCGCCCGGTGGAATACCCCATCGCTTCTGCCGCCACCATGAACTCCTGCTCACGCAGGGACAGGATCTGGCCGCGGACCAAACGGGCCGTGCCCGGCCACGAAATGAAGGTGAGGAAGATCATCAGCAAATAGATGCGCCAGCCTTCTTCCATATGCCCGAGGGATACCCAGCCGTCCATGGCGGTACTGATAATCAGCAAGATCGGCACACCGGGCAGACAGATAAGCACGTCGCAAACACGCATGATGAGGTTATCCACCCAGCCGCCGAAGAAACCGGCAATGCCGCCCAGTAGCACGCCGAACAGCGTGAGCAGGAACACGGTCAAAAAGCTGACCAGCAACGATACGCGGCCGCCATACATCAGACGTGCCAATACGTCGTAGCCCTGGTCATCGGTGCCCAGCGGATGGCGCAGCGACGGCGAGGCCAGGAAGTTATCTTTTAGCTGTTTTTCGGTGGTCTGGCGGATGGTGTAGGTCTGCCCATCCACCGTGTAGGTGGTTTCGGACACCGCATACTCCACCTTGCCGCTTTCGTCCAGATCGGTCTCGCCCCACTGGGTGTAGAGCAACGGACCGGCAAAGCAAAACAGGAACAGCGATATCACCATCACCAAACCGACGATGCTGAGCTTAGAGCGGAAAAACCGCCGCACCAGCATGCGGTTGGGGGACATCAGGCGAACGTTTTTGTCCAGAGGGACGTCGGTTTCTTCCACCGTCTCGACGGCGGCAGAAAGCTCCTTCTCTTCCGCGGCATCCACGGTGAGGGTCTTATTCTCTTCCATTAACGTTCACCTCACTCCAACTTTACTCGCGGATCGACGATGGCGTACATGAGGTCTGCAAGCAGCACACCCAACACGCTCAGCGCCGCCAAAAACATGTTATAGCCCATGATAAACGGAATGTCACCGGCGTTCATAGCCTGCAACGCAATGTTACCGATACCCGGCAGGTCAAACACCTGCTCGGTGATGATAGCACCCGAAAACAGCGTGGGCAACAACCCGGCCATAGACGTCACCAGCGGGATCAGCGTGTTGCGGAACGCATGCTTATAAATAACCACGCTCTCCTTGAGACCTTTAGCGCGCGCCGTGCGGATATAATCGGAGTTCAACACCTCCAGCATATTCGTACGCGTCATGCGCATGCGGGCGCCGATGCTGAGTATCACAATGGTCAAAATCGGAATAAACGCGTGGTGCAGGTAATCCAGCAACAGCGAAACGCCGGTCAGCGACTGGGTGGTATCCACCAAGCCGGAGGATGGGAACCATCCCAAATTCAGCGAAAGCCAGCTCTTGAGCATATTGCCGAAGAAGAAGGACGGCAACGAAATACCGATCATCACCAGCACCGTTACTACGTAATCACGCACGCTGTATTGGTGGGTGGCCGCTGTGATACCCAAAGGGATGGCAATGAGAAATTCAAAGATGGTGGCAATGAGCGCAACCAAAAAAGAAGTGCCCATATGCATGGCGATCTTTTCGGCCACCGGGATGCCGTATTTGAAGCTGGTGCCCAGATCCAACCGGCACAGGTCGCTCAGCCAGTTGAGATAGCCTTCCAAAATCTGCATCGGGGTGGCGTTCTCGACCAGTCCGTAGGACGCATACATTACCTCCACCATCTCGGTGGTCACCTCTGCACCGCTGGTCTGCACCGCACTGACCTTGTCACGAACAAAGTCGATGGGCATCAGACGGGTGAGAAAATAGATGATCAGGGAAACGCCCAGCAAAACCACCAGCGCGTATCCCAACCGTTTGATGATATACTTTAACATACACTATCGTCCTTTACTCCGTGGGAGGGGAAGCTCCCCTCCCACGGTGGCGTTTAATCAGTCAGCGAACTCCACTTCCCAAATGCGGTCCAGCGGGGAGGAATACGGGTTGATATCCGCGCCGCTGGGGAGGCTGTCGGCGTTGATGACGTTGGCATCGAACGCATACAGCACGCTACGCTGGTACACCGGCAGCTCGATGGCCAGATCCAGAATAAGGCCCATGGCTTCCTCGTACAGCTCAGCACGCTCTTCCTTATCGTTGGTATCGCGGGCTTCGTCGATCAAATCGGACAGGTCGTCCAGAATATCCAGCTCCTCGGCGGTGCCGCTGTTCTTGAGGTAGTTATAGCCCCAAGCCAGCGTGCTGGTGGCAGAGGAATCCTTGTGATAGACCTGATACATATCCGGGTCAAGCGCCGAGCCCCAAGCCGCCGCCCACACAGCCAGCGAGCCGGTGGAGATCTTGGTCAGAGCCTGCGTATCGCACACGACGGTGATCTCCCAGCCCATTTCGTTGAGCAGGGCCGC
>JAFUPS010000013.1 GCA_017481085.1 Clostridia bacterium
GACACCGTATTTCTTCGCCAGCAATTCAAGAGTCGGAGAAAGTGCCTCGAACTTTTCGACGGTTTCTCGCGTACCTCTCAGCCGCTTCTGAATAGTGTCTTGCATCTTGGCATCGTAGAGATCCTTGAACTCACCCTTGATGAGCTTCTCAAACGCTGCCTGACGATCTTCGGTAGGTTGTGCGGTTTCCTGCACCTCGGCGACCGGTGCGGCCACCTCCTGTTTCCCGTATTTCACGTTCGCAAGAGGATTGCTTTTTTCGCCCTTGGTTTGAGGCACGGCGGCTGCCCCTGTTACGCCCGTTCCGGCTGTTGCGCCACCATCTCCGGCCGCTGCGCCTTCGGCAAACAGCTGGAGATCGAATACCGGAAAAATGTTATGTGTGCTCATATGCACGATCCTTTCTGTCCTTGACGCGGACGATTCGTTTATTTTTGGCGGCTTATTCAGCCGTTCCAAACATAGTAAGATCCACATACTGCGGATAATTGTGCGCCAGCAGGGAATATCCCACCTGCGCCACAAAAAACGTGTGCAGCGCCTCGCCGTAATGCGCATCCTTCGGTTTGACCGTGATGCTTGCGTCGCCATCACCCATGGTGATGTGCGGTTTCTTTTTAAGCTTGTCCCGGCTGTACATGTACTGCGCCATCTGCGCAACCGTGTACATCAGGATCGTTGCCGAGGAACAGATGATATCCTGTCCTGCCGGAGCTTGCCCGGCATGGCCGGCAACCGTTAGCGTGATAGATTTGCTCTCGGGGTTTTCAGTAAACTTAGCCTGGATCATGGCTCCTCCTTACGTTGGCGAGGTGGACTCGGCCACCCGTTGCCGTGCTTTTTTTGTGGTCGTGCTCTCGCCTATGTCCTCGCCGCCCAGCGCTTCGCTTTTTGCGGCAGCCGGAGCAGCACCGGCCGGCACAGGTGCGCCTCCGCCCTGCATGCCTGCCATCATCTGCTCCGCTATGTTACTGCCCTGCAGCCGATCCAGTTGCTGTGCCATCATTAGCATCTGCTGCTGCATCATCATCATTTGTTGGAATATCGTGCCGTTCTGCGCGACCTTCTGCATCACAAACGACTTGCGGTCGAAATCCATCATATCGAGACACGCCAACGCCTGGTCGGCCATCTGCGGATTAAAGAAGCCGGCGTTATAGAACTGCAGCGCCAGCTCGTTCTGCGACATCTTGGAATAGGGGCTCTGCTTCTGCGCCGTAACCTCTACGTCGAACAGAGGAAGCCGATATCCCATGTCGACGCCAAAGTCAAAGCCTTGGTGCTGGGGCACAATACCGGCGTTGGAATACGGCACAAACTGCTCCGCGCCGTTATCCCCCGTGATGCGGAAGCACCTTGGCATATCGTAAAACTGACGGATGCGCTCAATCACCATCAGGCAGATCTTCCGGTATGCCCTGTACGACGATTTGATATCATCGCGCGAAAGTTTGCTGCCGGCTTCCTGCATGGCTGCAATCGCCGAGGCTGCTGTTGCCCCCGAAGTGGTACCGCCGGTACTGACGTCTCGGTTGCCGGTGGTTTCCTTCAACTCCTCAACTTTGCCGTTAAGGACCTCATAACAAATGTTCGGCAGCGTCTGGACCGGCACCGGCATGATCGCATCGTTCGGATTTCCGCCGCCCGTGTACGTGATAATGTCATTTGACATATCCGCATACTCTTCCATGTTGACGCCCGCGCCCTTTGCCGCAAAAAAGCGCGGTTTTGCGCTGACAAGAACATTCTTAAGAATCGCCTGATTGCATCGGTCGATGTACTCCTGCGCGCTCTTGGCAATGTCAATATAACCGAAACCCCAAGGCGTACCGGCCATCGGGAACAGCGCGTCCACAACGAACGGATACTCGCCATCGTCATACAGACCGCGCTCGGAAGCATCTCCCTGCGTGTCGTTTTCGGTGGCATACAGCACCTCGTCGTTGACGAATTTGCAGTAATGCAGCACTTGCTTACCGGAAGCGTTGCGCTTCTTGTAATACCAATCGATCACAGCCGATTTCTTGCTTGTATCTACGCTGTCATCGTACCGATACTTGGCCAGCTCCAGCGTAGAAGAGCCGAGTTTACCCTGCAACTGCGGATATGCTTCTGCAAGGAGATCGTTATCCATAAGCTCCACGTGGAACAAATGGCGGCTTTTCTGGATATCCGTCACGCCGGGCTCCCAAAAGAGATTGAGACCATCCACGTTTCTGATCGAGATATCTCCCAATCCGTTCAGTTTTTCCTTGTCCCAAAACACGCCGGTCACGCTGGCTCCCGTCTTATACCGGGCATACGCGGCGAGATCATAAACGCCTTCGTAGTCGTTCTGTTCCATGATGACCGGCAGCACGGACGACAGCATTGTTGCCTCCTGCTTGTCGCCAGCCTCTCGCGGCAAGACGTTTGGTGCCGGGATATTATCCATCGCATCGGCGTGCTTGTTGGCCAAACTGTTAAAGAGCCACGCAGAATACGGCTCCACCTGATCGGCCGTGCCGGTCTTCCGCATCTGCTCCCAATGCCGGACTTTGTACCATTCCTCGTTTTCGATGATCTTTTTTTCGAGGTTGGCCTTTCCCTGCTTATACCGCTGCAGAATCACACGTGCC
>JAFUPS010000118.1 GCA_017481085.1 Clostridia bacterium
GAGGTCGTAGGCCAGACGGATGACCCGCTCACCGTTGGGAATAAACGGGAAGCGGTACGGCTGATGCAGGCGATCCTGCGCGGCAATACGCAGGTTTTCCACGTCACCGGAAAACAGCGAAGCGGTCATCAGCGCTGCGCGAGAGAGGTTATACACCGCATCCAGACGAGATACCTGCGTAGGCAGTACCGCACGGGCTTTTTCGGTCGACAGCTCAAACGAAGGAATAAACACCGCAAAGCGGAAATGTGGATCGACCGGCACACTGACGGCGTGCACTTCGCCGTTTTCCATCACCGCCGTGACCAGTCCGCCAAGCAAGGCCGGCGCAACGTTATCGGGGTGACCCTCCAGTTGAGCCGCACGGTTTAGAAGCTCCTGCTTAGAAAACGGCTCGCCCAACAGATGGTTAGCCCCCAGCAGACCGGCGACCAGACACGCGGACGAGCTGCCAAGACCACGCGTCATGGGAATGCCGCTTTCCTGCACGATGTGCAACCCGGGAAAGGGCTTGCCGCACTGCTCATACAAATGCTTGGCCGTGCGATAGATCATGTTGCTTTCGTCCTGCGGAATAGCCAGGCCGTCCTTTGACTCAATGAAGCAACCGTCAGCCTCTTCGATCCACACACGGTTATACAAGGTCAGTGCGATGCCGAGAGCATCGAAGCCGGCACCGAGATTGGCGCTGGACGCCGGAACTTTCAGCTTCCACATATCAGAAATCCGCCACTCGCAAAGCGTTGACCAGCACGTAGTTCTTCAGCTCCGCCAGTCTTTTGGCCGTTTCACGTTCCGGCAGCACCGGCGTGATAAACAGCAATTCGTTGGAGGCCGCGCGGCTACGGGTGAGGAACTTCACGTTGCCGAACAATGCCTCCAATGCCAGCGCTGCGAGATCCTTATCATCCACCAGCAGGCGGATCATCCACGCCGTTTCGAAATTCTCTTGCGGCAGCACGTAATCCTCGGCGCCCTTCTCCCAATAGAGATACTTGCGCGCTGACAGGTGCTTGACCTCGTCGATCACGTCGGCAACCACAGCCGATGCTGTAGGCAGTTTGCCCGCTCCGCGGCCATAAAATACCACGTCGCCAATGGCGTTGCCCCGCACAAGGATGCCGTTGAACACGTCACGCACGTCGGCAATCAGGCTGGTCTTTGGCACGACCGTCGGTGCGACGAAGGCGTACACCTTCTCCCCTTCGCGGCGGGTACGGCCGATCAGCTTGATAACACCGCCGGTAGCCGAAGCGGCATCCACATCATCCAGCGAAATATGGCGGATACCCTCGGTGACCACTTGCTCGGGGAATACGTGACGGCCAAACGCCAGCGACGCCAAAATGCAGGTCTTGCGGCAGGCATCCGCACCGTCGATATCGGCGGAGGGATCGCGCTCGGCATACCCGAGCTCCTGCGCGAGGGTCAACGCCTCGTCAAACGGCATATCCTCTTCGATCATCTTGGTCAGCATGAAGTTGGTGGTGCCGTTCAAAATACCGGCAACCTCGGTCACTTCGTTGGCGGCCAGGCACTGATCCAGCGGACGCAGGATCGGAATGCCGCCGCCCACGCTGGCTTCGAACAGGAAGTTTAAGTTATTCGACCGCGCGATCTCCAACAGCTCGTCACCCTTTGCGGCAACCAGCTCTTTATTGGAGGTCACCACGCTCTTGCCGTTTTCGAGGCAGGCTTTGACAAACGGATATGCAAAGCGCAGACCGCCCATCGTTTCCACCACGATCGAGATTTCGGGATCGTTGACGATATCGTCGAAATTCTTGGTAAACCTCGGCCACAGCGGATCGTCCGGAAAATCGCGGATATCCAGAATTCGGGCGATCTCGATCGGACGGCCGGCCTTCTGTGCAATGCTGTCGGCATTCTGCATCAGTACTTCGGCAACACCAGAACCGACCGTGCCGTAGCCCAAAATAGCAATTTTGATCATGGTTATGTAATCCCTTTCTTTGTCATGCTGTCGTACCGATCTCGGTACGGGTAAGTTTCTCGACACCTGAAATGCTCTTGAGTAGCTGTAGTAGCTGCTCGACCGGTACGGTCAGATGCTCCGTTCGTGCCGATACGGACACCGAAGCCCGCCCGTCGGTCGGGATGTTTTGATTGACGGTGAGAATGTTCGCGCCGTTATCGGCAAACGCGGCCAGCACCGCCGACAGCGCCCCGGGCTTATCCCGCAGAAGCAGATGAACGGTAAGCAATTGCTCCGGCTGAGAGGTTCGATACGGCTGTACGGCGTCCTTGTATTTATAATATGCGCTGCGCGAGATACCTGCCATTCTGGCAGCCTCTGCGGCAGTAGCCGCCCGGCCGGCCGCCAGATGCTGCTGAGCTTCCAGCACACGGCCGAAAACCTCCGGCAAAGCGGTGATATCCGCCAGCACCCATTGCGGGGCGTTCATACCGTCCTCCCCCTCTCAAATGTCCGTCACTCAAGAACACGTGTATTGCGATGGAATACAATATAACACATTTTGTTATAAGATGCAAGCGATTTTTTTAATTTTTTTAACACTTTGTCAAAAAACACAAAAAGCCGCCAAGCAACGCGGCTTTATCGTGCAAAATACCGCCCCGCAGACGCGCTGCCGGGCGGTTTTTGGTTGGATTTTTATTGAGCGGCGGCAACCGCAGCTTTTAGGGCATCCACGCGGTCGGTCTGTTCCCATGCAACGCCGAGATCCTCGCGCCCCATGTGGCCGTATGCCGCCAGGCGGCGATAGATCGGCTGACGGAGCTGAAGATTGTGAATGATGGCCGCCGGACGGAAATCAAACACGCTCGGCAGTACGCGCTCCAACAGGTCGTCAGCAACCGTACCGGTGCCGTCGGTATTGACGTGAACGGAAACCGGGTTGGCCACACCGATGGCATAGGCCAACTGCACCTCACAGCGTTTGGCAAAGCCGGCTGCCACGATATTTTTCGCCACATAGCGCGCCATATACGCCGCCGAACGGTCTACTTTAGTCGGATCCTTGCCGGAGAAGGCACCACCGCCGTGGC
>JAFUPS010000119.1 GCA_017481085.1 Clostridia bacterium
AATTCAACCCAAAGCAAAACTCCCACCGTTTCCACGGTGGGAGTTTTTTTGTAATGTTTCGCTTACGGTACCCAGGGAGCAAAATCCAGCCGCACAAAATACCCTTGGTCGTGGTGGCATACCGGGCAGGACTTGGGTGCTTTCACGCTTTCGATGATGTTGCCGCAGTTCAGGCACACCCAACCGGTCTTTTTATCCGCCACAAACAGCTTTTCCTGCTCGATGAGATCGGCCAGATACCCAAAGCGGTCACCGTGGGTCTTTTCGATCTCGGCAATCTGGCGGAAGCTCCCGGCAACGTCCAAAAACCCTTCCTTCTCCGCAATCTCCGCAAACGCCGGGTATACGTCACCGTGCTCCTCATACTCCGCGTGCTGGGCCGCGCGGAGCAATTTTTCCACGTCGTTATACGGTCCTACCGGATAACCGCCGGTGATTTCGATCGTGTCGCCGTCGCATTGCTTGAGCAGATCGAAAAACACCTTCGCGTGCTCCCGCTCCTGGTCGGCGGTGTACAAAAATACCGCCGAGACCGACGGGAGCTTTTCTTTTCGCGCCGTTTCGGCCGCAAACGTATAGCGGTTGCGCGCCTGCGATTCACCGGCAAATGCGCGCATTAAATTCAACCGTGTTTCACTTTTAGCAAAGCCTTTCATCTCTGTCCCTCCAGTTGCAATAAACTACCCCCAAAACGGGCGTTTTCCCCTAAATCGTGCGCAATTGTGAGCAAGCGGTTATACTTGGCGGTGCGCTCGGCACGGCAAGGTGCGCCGGTTTTGATAAGCGGTGCGCCCAGCGCGATCGCCATATCCGCGATCGCCGGGTCCTCCGTATCGCCCGAGCGGTGCGACATGATCGGCACGTACCCAGCGGCCTTTGCCGCGCGGACGGTCGCCACCGTTTCGGACACCGAGCCCACCTGATTAGGCTTGATAAGAACGGCGTTGGCGATGCCCTTCTGAATACCGGCGGTCAGGCGTGGCTCCTGCGTGACAAACAAGTCATCCCCCACCAGCAGCAGCCGGTTGCCCAGCGCTGTTGTAAGCTGTTGCCAGCCGGTGTGGTCGTCATCGCTCAGCGGATCCTCAATGCTGATAAGCGGCCACGTTTCCGCCCACGACACCCATTTTTCAATCAACTGTTCGCGCGAGAGCGTGAGTGCCGCCTTGGGCAAATGATAGCTGCCGTCCGGCTGCAGCCACTCCCCTGCCGCAACGTCCAGCGCAATGGCCACCGTATCGGTATCGTATCCGGCCAGCTTGATGGCCTCCATCAACAGCTCGAGTGCCTGCTCGTCCGAGTCAAGCGACGGTGCATAGCCGCCCTCGTCCCCCACCGCCGTGGACAAGCCACGGCTCCGGAGCAGTCGTCCCAGCGCGTGGTACACCTCACTGCCACAGCGGATCGCCTCGCATACGTCCGCCGCACCGTACGGCACGATCATAAATTCTTGAATATCCAGGTTGTTGTCGGCGTGTGCGCCGCCGTTGAGCACGTTCATCATCGGGCAAGGGAGCTGATGTCCGCCACCGTCGATGACCATCTGCCACAGCGGCTTCCCGGCGGACCGTGCGCGGGCCCGGGCAAACGCCAACGATACCGCTAAAATCGCGTTAGCACCCAGCCGATGCTTGTCGTCCGTGCCGTCCAACCGGCACATACGGCTGTCCACCGCCTGCTGTGACGACGCCTCCATGCCCACCAATATCGGCGCCACGTCGCGGCGAATGCTTTCCACTACCTCACGTACCCCTTTGCCGCCGTAACGGTCAGCATCACCGTCCCGGCGCTCGTGCGCTTCGTATTGTCCGGTGGAAGCACCCGACGGCACCATCGCACCGCCCCGGCTACCATCGGACAGAATCACCTGCGCAAACACCGTGGGATGCCCGCGCGAATCCAGCACCTCCACTGCGTCGACCTCCACAATGTGGATCTTCCGTTTCATGTTCTCATCCTCCTTTTGAAGTAGTATGCCACACGGCAGCACCGGGTATTCACTCGACAGAAGTTGGGAAAAATCGCAAGAGTATTGCTTTTTTCGCAAAAAGGTCGTATAATAAGAACGAATATGCGATGCAAAGGAGGTTTCGTTATGACCCCGGAGGAGCACGATCCTATTTTGTGGTTAAACGACGAACCGGAACAGCCCGAACAGGCAGAGGATACACTGCCGGAGCTGCCGGAAACGAATAGACGCGCACGCGCAAAGAAAAAGCCGAGCAAGGTAGCCGGCTGGAAGATTGCGGTATCGGCCATTATGACGGTGCTGGGCGTGGCGGTCATCTGTGTGGCGGTGCTGCTGCAATCCGCCGCCGGACTGCTGGATGCTCCCACCTACGTCAACCAGGACGATGACCCGGTCGACCCGAGCGTGATCGAAAAGGACGAAGTCCCGGACTATACCCCGGAGGACCTCTCCACCTTGGAAGTCCGCGGCAACAACGAATACGTGACCAACTATCTGCTGGTGGGTTGCGATGCCCGGCGTTCCGGTCGCGGTCTGGCGGATACCAACATCATTCTTTCCATCAACGACGCCACCAAGACCATTAAAATGGTCTCGATCATGCGGGATACGTGGGTGACCCTGCCGGACAGCGGTTATCAGACCAAGATCAACGCGGCCTATAGCTACGGCGGTTTTGAGGGCTTGCTTGGCACGGTGGAAAGCACCTTCTGCTTAGATATCGACCAGGCCATCCGTGTGGACTTTACCGCATTCCAAAGTGCAATCGACGCACTGGGTGGCGTGGATATCTTTGTGGATGCGCGTGCGGCGCGGTGCATTCCGAAGGTCGATCCCGGCGACCCGGATATCTGGGCGGTCAAGAGCGGCGAGCGCGACGATTGGTATACACTGATCCGCGAGCCGATCGGCACTACCGAAGGCGTGTATCATCTGGAAGGCTTCCAAGCGCTCGGCTTCGCCCGTCTGCGCAAGATCTATCCGGACAGCGATTATACGCGCACGCAAAACCAGCGTCGGCTGCTGGCTACGCTGATCGAAACCGCCAAAGCCAACCCGAGCAAGATTTTCGGTGCTCTTGGCGCTGTACTGCAGAAGGTGACGCTGTACCGCATCACTAAAGGCGATATTTTGGATTACGTATACAACGTCTCGGATTATATGGACTACACCATTGAATCGGATTTCACGTTGCAATATCGCAACAGCACGTCCTCGGGCGGTGCTTCCATTCTGTTGCTGACCGACCATGAAAACCAGGTGAAGCAGCTGCACGAGTATTTGTATGCCACCCAGCGTGAAGAGCCTAAAACCGAAGAATAAGAAAAATCCCGTCCAAGGGCGATGCGCCCAAGTGGACGGGATTTTTTAATGGAAAATACAATGCGTCATTGCGAGGAACGAGCAACCGTGGTAATCCGTTCTCTCTGGCCTCCCCTCGACAAAAGGGCTGATCCGGCGGCAACTTTCCCTTATCAGCAAAGGGACAGCGTGGCGTTTTCTTCCCGTAACGGCACAAATACCGTGCGTTCCCGGCAGGCATCGCAGGGCTGATTGGGCGAATGCAGGCACAGGTACAGCTGACCGTCCAACGCCGTAAACACCATACCGTGACCGCCGTCGTGCCCATCGACCGTGCCGCGCTTATACAGCGGCGCGGCTTCGTGCGTCCAAGCACCGTCCGGGCGACCGTTTTGACTATGCGCCACGGCAACGGCGTAGCCGTCCTCGTCGAAATTCGACCACGTCATCAGCAGGTCGCCGGCGGCGGTGGTATACAGAAAACAGCCGTCGGTCACCGC
>JAFUPS010000120.1 GCA_017481085.1 Clostridia bacterium
AAAAGGCAGCTCGTTCTCAATCGTGCCTCTGAGCGCAATGTTGATCTTGGTTACGGTATTGAACTTGTTCGGATCGGTATCGGCTGCCGCTATCAGACGGACCGGTAAACCGGCCTTTTGATAATACCAATAGGCATATCGGTGTGCCTGCGCAATGCCGCCAAAGCCGATCATCGCTACTTTCACCAACAGTCCTCGCTCCTCTCGTTTTTATTTCACGGTGAAGCCGGGAAAACCGGCATCGGCACCGTAGGTATAGTACAAATAGATGGGCAACGCCGCCCAACCGTGGCACAGGCTGGTTGCACCGCCAAAGGTGAATTCCTCCACGCCGGTGAAGGTCTCCCAGAAGGAGGTGGCACCGCAAAACAGCATTTCGCCCCAGCGGTCGGCCACGTCGTTAAACACCGGCTCACGGTAGGTATCCGCATCCTGCAGCAACGCCTCATACTTATGGATGATGCTACCCATGGTCAGCGGAATCCAGTTATCGCCCTCGTACAACCGACGGCGAAGCACCGTCTGCTCGGTCTCCGGCACGACACCGGCGCACAGCATCAGCGCCTGCGTCAGCTCCGCTTTATGGTGTTGCACACCGCCCTCGACGTAGCTGTAGTAACAGCCGGTTTCGGCATTCCAGAACAACGTATGCAACGCCTTGTTGACCGTTTGGCGCATCGCCTCGGCAGCGTTAGCCGCTTGCGTATCGTCCAGCGCTGCGGCAATCATTGCATACGATTTCAGCGCCAACGAAAAGTAGGCATTGAGCGGTGCGGACAGCACCTTGCCGCTTTCCTCCTGCGCAAAATACACGTCCATCGGTGGCCAGTCGGACGGCTTACGGCCATCCAATCCCGGGGCCCATTCGTAGAAGTTCCACGCCTCCGGCTCGGTGCAGGATGCGATAACGCCGTACTCGGTCATTTTTGCCGCAAAGCTGTCAATCAGCTTGACGATGACCGGGTAGACCTCCTGCAAAAACGCGGTATCGCCCGTCTGTGCCAGATACTCCGCGCAGGAGATAACGTAGCACAGCGTAAACGACGGAATATAAATCGGTGCCTCTGCCGGAGCGCACAGCTCCAGCTGACCGTTTTCGCGCTGTGAATGGGCAAACAACCGCAGGCTGGCCTTGGCGAATGCGGTATCGCCAAACGCCCGATAGGTGCACAGCATCTCCACGCGCGAATCCATGGCGTACAACGCCTGCTCACGCCAGGGGCAATCCTCGTAATGCTCGTGCATACACAGTTGCAGTGTGTGTTTAGCCACCTCGTAAATGCGGCTGTGCAGACGGTCGGCACAAACCAGACCGCCTTTATCCTGCACCGGATAACGCATCGGGAGCAGGCCGGCATAATACACCGTCACCGACTGCGTCGGGAAGTGCAGTTGCACGTATCGCCCGGCCAACCGCTTAAAGCGGTGAGTAAAGCGGTTGCGGCCGGCCTTGGCATGATACACCGCGGCAAACTGCCGACCCTCAATGGCGGTGGCCACGCGCAGATTGTCCAGATGCTCACCGAAGCCAATATACACATCACCCTCGGTGGGGATATCAAATTCCAGATCCAGCAGACCGGCCTCCTCGCGAAGCAAGTCCACCATCACAAACACGCCGTCGCCTTCGGCGGCGGACAGCGTCAGACCCTCGGCGGTCGGCAGCG
>JAFUPS010000121.1 GCA_017481085.1 Clostridia bacterium
AGTTGGTACACACGGATTTACCCGAGCCGGTAGTACCGGCAATCAGCAGGTGCGGCATCTTTGCCAGATCGACCGTCACCAGTTGGCCGGTAATATCCTTGCCCAAGCCGACCGTCATTTTGCTCTTGGCATCGCGGAACTCCGCGCTGTCGATCAGCTCGCGCACGCACACCGTCGATTTGACGCGGTTGGGAATCTCGATACCCACCGCCGCCTTACCGGGAATGGGCGCTTCAATACGCACGCCGGTAGCCGCCAGACGTAACGCAATATCATCCGACAATCCAGTAATACGGCTGATCTTGACACCGGCGGCTAGACCCAGCTCGTAACGCGTAACGGCCGGACCGCGCGAAATGTTGATCACCTGCGTCTCCACACCGAACTCACGCAGCGTCTGCACCAGTTGTTCGGCGGTACTTTTCAGCTCGGCGGCCGCCGCCTGGTCATCCACCGGGCGGGCCTGGTCGAGCAACGACAACGGCGGCAGGCGGTAGACCGGCGGTGCTTCCTCCGCCACTACCTCGTCCGGCAGATCCTCCGGCATATCCGAACCGGCTTCCGGCGCTTTCTCCGCAGTATCCTCCTGCAACTCACGCGCCACCTTTTCCAGCTTTTCGCCCTTGGTAAGCGGTTTGGTCGACTGCTCGGGCACGGCCGTGCCGGAAGCGATCAGCTCCTGCATGACCTCTTCTTCCGGCGATTTGGGTTTCTTATCCCAATCGTCGCCCATATCAATATCGTATGTACCGCGACGGCGATGCGGCGGTACGGTCGGTTTCCCTTCCGTACCGGCTGCAGCAGCGGCTGCTGCCTCCTCCTCTTCGCGGATGCGGCGTTTTTCTTCGGCTTCCTCATAGACGGCGCGAATGCCCTCGCCCGTCTTTTTCACCGGCTTGGACACCACCTGGAACAGCTTGCCGAGAGTGGTGCCGGTGAGCAACATAACCGCCACGAACAACAGCAGGAACAGCACGATCTTGGCCGCCAGATCATCAAACAAGTATTCAAACACATAGCCGAGCAATGCGCCAAATACACCGCTGAGCTGGCCGCTATAGCCCTCAGCAATCGACGTGGCCCAGCCCTGCCCGAACGGCACGGCAAAATCCACACCGTACAGGAATACGTGCAACAGCGTAGAAACCGCGGCCATCAGCAACACAGACACCGTGATCTTACCGGCGGTCGGCTTGTCCATCGCCAGCAGCACCGCTGCCGCGCCAACCAGCACCGGCAGCACGTAGCCGACAACGCCGAACAGACCCAGATAAAAATCGTGGATGGCCATCCAAACGGGCGAATTGCTGGAAATCAACGCTACGCACAGCAGAAAAACGGCGACAGCGAACAGAATGATCGCTACCCCCTGCCGGCCGATGCCTTGCTTCTTTGCCGCCGTCTGACGGCCACGTTTGGCTGTGGTTTTCTTACGCTTTGCCATATGTGTGTTCACTCCTAAAAATATGTCGTGTTATGATTTCATTTGTTGTTTGAGCGCCGCCACCGCATCCGCCAACGTGCCGAGCTCGTCGATCAGACCACAGGCCACCGCATCTTTGCCCTCTAAAATCGTGCCGATATCGGTCGCCAGCTCGTCGGTCGTCATGCACAGCCGCATATATTCCTCAGCGGAAATATCCGAATTAGCGGTAACGAACGAGGTAATGCGCTCTTGCATGCGCCGGAAAAACGAAAAAGCCTGTGGTGCGCCCAGCACCGTGCCGGTGGTGCGCACCGGATGGATGGTCATGGTAGCGGTGGGAACAATGAAGGAACGCTTAGCCGATACCGCCAGCGGCACACCAATGGAATGACCGCCACCCAGCACCAGCGAAACGGTCGGCTTTTTCATGCCGGCGATCAGCTCGGCCAGCGCCAAACCGGCCTCGATATCGCCACCGATGGTGTTGAGCAGAAGGAGCAACCCATGGATGCTGTCATCCTCCTCCACCTCCACCAGCCGGGGAATGACGTGCTCGTAGCAGGTGGTCTTGTTATCCGATGGCAGGGCATAATGCCCCTCGATCTGCCCTATAATGGTGAGGCAGTGAAACCGGGAATCTCCGTCCCCTGCCGCCATCACACCGTTAAAATCACTGCGATCATGCTCGCTCATGATGCTACACACTCCTTTCAAAAAAGAAGTGTGTCCATAGACGGAATAATTATACTATAATATAGTGAAAATTGCAAGTGCCAAGTTTTGCGGAAACCCACTTGACATTTTGAAATCCGCGTGATACACTAACAAAAGAAACGTTGATGGGGACGGTCGGCTCGCCGCGTCCGGCTTTCAGAGAGTGTCGCCTCGTGCTGCAAGCGACATACGTCCGGCAAGAGTTCGTCCTACCACCCCGGAGTGTCTGCCCGAACAACAGTAAGGCAGAACGGTTGGCTTCGTTATCGGCCGAAAAGGGTTACGGCAGTAACCGAACAAGGGTGGAACCACGCTTATTACGCGTCCCTTCGCTTACCGGCGGAGAGATGCGTTTTTTATTTGTAAGGAGGAATTTTTATGCTGAACATTACGTTACCGGGCGGCGACGTTCGTCAGGTAGAGGTCGGCACGACGGTGGAAGCGCTGTGCCGCGAGATATCGATGGGTCTGTTCCGTGCGGCGACCGCCGCGCGCGTGGACGGTGCGGTGGTGGATCTGCGCACCCCGCTGACCGCCGATTGTACGGTGGAAATCCTCACCTTTGCGGATGAAGACGGACGCAAGGCATATCGTCATACCGTTTCGCACATTCTGGCGCAGGCTGTAATGCATCTGTTTCCAAATGCGAAGTTTGCTATCGGTCCGGCTATCGACAACGGTTTTTATTACGATTTCGACGTGGACGCCGCCTTCTCGGTGGACGATCTGGCCAAGATCGAAGATGAGATGCGCGCCATCATCAAGCAGGAACTGCCGATTGAAAAGTTTGAGCTGGACGTGGAAGAAGCGAAAAAACTGATGGCTGACCAGCCCTACAAGCTGGAGCTCATTGAAGAACACGCCGGCAAGGGCGAGAAGATCAGCTTCTACCGCCAGGGCGATTTCGTCGACCTGTGCGCCGGTCCGCATCTCATGACCACCGGCGGCATCAAGGCGGTCAAGCTGCAATCGGCCACCGGCGCATACTGGCGCGGTAGCGAGAAAAACAAGATGCTGCAGCGTATTTACGGCAC
>JAFUPS010000122.1 GCA_017481085.1 Clostridia bacterium
CAAGGGCGGCGCGGCCGGTGGCGGTTGGTCGCAGGTCGTGCCGATGGAGGACATCAACCTCCACTTCACCGGTGATTTTCATGCCATCGGTGCGGCAAACAATCTGCTTGCCGCTATGATCGACAATCATATTTTCCAAGGCAACGAGCTGAACATCGATCCGCGTAAGATCACGTGGAAACGTTGTGTGGATATGAACGACCGCCAGCTTCGCTCGGTGATCGACGGTCTGGGCGGTCGCGTCAACGGCGTGCCGCGTGAGGACGGCTACGACATTACGGTCGCTTCCGAGATCATGGCGGTGCTGTGCCTGGCCAGCGATATTCCGGATCTCAAGAAGCGGTTGGCTCGCATTGTCATCGGTTACACCTACGGTAAGCCGGACGAGCAACAGCCGGTGACCGCCGGTGATCTGCATGCCGAGGGTGCTATGGCCGCCCTGCTCAAGGATGCACTCAAGTCCAATCTGGTGCAATCGCTGGAGCATACGCCGGCCATCGTGCACGGCGGTCCGTTTGCCAATATTGCGCACGGCTGTAACTCGGTCACCGCCACCCGTATGGCGCTGAAGCTGGGTGATTACGCCGTTACCGAAGCCGGCTTTGGCGCGGATCTCGGCGCCGAAAAATTCCTCGACATCAAATGTCGCATGGCCGGTCTTAAACCGGACGCGGTAGTGATCGTTGCCACCGTACGCGCGCTAAAATACAACGGCGGTGTAGCAAAGGCCGATCTGAACACGCCCAACGTGGCGGCACTCGAAAAGGGCTTGCCCAATTTGCTAAAGCACGTCCGCAATATTCGCGAGGTATTCGGTCTGCCGTGCGTTGTCGCCATCAACGAATTCCCCACCGACACTCCCGAGGAATTGCAGGTCGTTGCCGATGCCTGCGCCAAGCATGGGGTGAGATCGGTGCTGTCTCAGGTATGGGCAAAGGGCGGCGAGGGCGGTCTGGCGCTTGCTGAGGAAGTAGTGCGTCTGTGCGATCAGCCCAACGATTTCCGTCACGCCTACGAGCTGGAAGGGACGCTTGAGGATAAGCTCAACGCCATTGTGCAAAAAGTGTACGGCGGCGACCGCGTGGTACTCACCGCCGAAGCCGCTAAGCAGGCGGCTCAGTTGGAAAAGCTCGGCTACGGTCATTTGCCGGTGTGCGTGGCCAAAACACAGTATAGCCTCACCGACGATCAGACGCGTCTTGGCGCGCCGACCGGCTTTGAAGTTACCGTGCGTCAGCTGAAGCTGTCGGCTGGTGCCGGTTTTGTGGTGGCGCTGACCGGTGCGATCATGACCATGCCCGGTCTGCCGAAGACGCCGGCGGCTGTGAATATCGACGTAGACGAGGCCGGCCGCATCACCGGATTGTTTTAATAGACTTTTAAGACCGCTTTTGTAAAAAAAGTGGTCTTTTTTCTTAAAAAATTGTAAAAACTCTTGTGATACGCCACAATAATGTGTATAATATTTTTATATTGTTTTTTCGAGGGTTTGGCTATGAAACGAATTGATCCCACCGTGTTAAAAGAAACGGCGTATATCGCGGCATTCACGCTTATTTTCAGCGCTCTGATGCAGGCGGTTTTCCTGGTGCTGGGGTATTGGGATTATACCGTGCTGCTCGGCAATCTGCTGGGTATCGTGGCGGCGGTAGGTAATTTCCTGCTGATGGGGCTCACCGTGCAATCTGCGCTGGATAAAGAGGCGAAGGACGCCAAAAACTTCATGAAGCTGTCGCAGACGATGCGCGTTCTGCTGTTGTTTGTGATCGCGGTGGTGGCGTACGTCGTGCCGGTGTTCAACGTGCTGGCAGCGGTGATTCCGTATCTGTTTCCGCGTTTTGCCATCGCGTTTCGTCCGCTTATCAAAAAGGATTGAACGGGATATGTTATTAGAAAAAAGGGGTGAGTGAATGGGAAAGACAAGCCTGCGTTTTAAAATCGTCGACGGTCTGTTGATCGCCGGCATGATATTGCCTCTGGTTTTCGGCATCGTCTTGCAGGTGCTGACCAAGCCGGTATCTGAGGGGATATCCATCACCGGTGCCCGGGTGTTTTTCACTATTCCGCTGCCTTTGCAGGATCTTCCTGTCACCGAATCGCAGATAAA
>JAFUPS010000123.1 GCA_017481085.1 Clostridia bacterium
ACCCGAAGACCGTGCCGAGCGTATGGAAAAGATGAAAAAAGCAATCGTGGCGTGTGCGGTTTTGGAGACCGAAAACATGATCGTTCACCCGATCATGCCATGCGGACTGGACGATCTGGATACCGGCAAGGCGGAGGAAACGTGGCGCTTAAACGTGGCGTTTATGCAAGAGCTGGTGGCCTTCGCCAAGCCGTACGGCGTGACGGTGTGCCTGGAAAATATGCCGTTTACCCGCTTTTCGCTGTCGAAACCGGTGGCGATTAGCGACGTCATCCGCGAGGTGAACGACGAGCGGTTTCAAATGTGTCTGGATACCGGTCACGTCAACGTCTTTCCGGAGCTGTCGGTAGCGGCAGAGCTGGAGCGTTGCCGCGAGCAGATACGCACGCTGCACATTCACGATAACGACGGCCGCAGCGATTGGCATCAGCTTCCGTATTTCGGCACGGTCGATTGGTCAAACGTCGGTGCGGCGCTGAAAGGCGTGTATCCGCGGTGCTCGTTCAATTACGAGACCAATCCACCGGCACGGATGCCGGATACGGTGTTCGAAGCGTATTTGAAGAGCATGGTGGCGACCGCCCACAGCATTCTCGGATAACGAAAAATCCCTCACAGCAGGTGCTGTGAGGGATTTTTTTATTCCTTGGTGAGCACTTTTTTGTTCCATGAGTAGTGGTGACAGACCGGACAACGCATGTAGCGCGTGCGGTTTATGTGCATCGCCCACAACACACTTTTAAACGTTGGCACGTAGCGGTGGTGGCATTTAGCGCATTCGTAGTAGCCGGCGGTCTGTTCGATCTTCAGCCCGTATGCGCACCCGACCAGACACAGCGCCAGGCCGGCCACGATCAGGCAGACGCGCAGCCAATCGGCCATCGGCACAAACGCGGCAACGCCGGTAAAGCCCAGCAAAATGATGATGGCAAAGATGCCGATCACAATTTCCAAGGAAAGCAGACGTTTGTCGCTTTCTTCCTTTTGCTTGGCCATTTCCAGCAACAGCTTTTCGGATTGTTTCTGATAGTTTTCCATAGTAACGACCTCCCCATTTAATAAATCGTTGACGGTGATATGATGGATGCGGCATAGCTCCAGCATGATGGATGCATCCGGCAGAGCCTTGCCCCGTTCCCACTTGGAAACGGCGCGGTCGGTGATGTTGAGTTTCTCGGCCAGTTGCATTTGCGTGAGCTGCCGGCGTTTGCGGCATTCGGCAATAAAGCGGCCGATTTTGATTTGGTCCATGGCAAGCGCCTCCCTTCGCTATCAGTATAGCTTTTGTGTGTGAAAAAGTCTACAAACCAACGGTTGAGTGGGGAATTTGTATCAGTGGAAATTGTGTTTGAATACGGCAGTTTCGCCGGCTTTCAGGCTAACCTCCCGCACGCCTTGGTCAAACGGTAACTCTAAGCGGAAGAATGTGTCGCGCCGGGCTTTAAACGTGGCGGAAAAGGCTTGATCTTCTATGCTCCAGCGCAGTTTCACCGTGCCGTCAAAGAAAAACAGGCTGGCCGAACCTTTGGCGAATGTTTCAGGGCAAGCCGGCAACAGCTTGATCGTCGTGGCCGAAACGTACAGCAACATTTCCTGCACGGCGTTGACCGCGCCCAGCAGCGCGTCCAGCTGGACCGGCGCGAAGGCTTCGTTGCCCATATCGGTCGTAGTGATGCCCATGTCGCGGTAATCGTTGTGCAGCGTGAAGAAATTATCCAGCAAACAAACCTTGGCCAGCATATTGAAGCAACGGAACACGTTATCCTTATCTTTTAGGCGGGCGTGAATGGCTGCCATGTGCATCAGTGACCAGCCGGTCATATGCCCTAATTCGCGCAGCTCGACCGCTTTTCGGAATGCCGGCAGTAGGTCGTGCCGACCGGTGTCCTCTATTTCCGTGCCGGGGAATAGGGGGTAAAGGTGTGATAAATGCCGATGTGCGTAATAATCGTGCACCGCACCGTCCATCCATTCGGCAAGGGCACCGTCCTCATTGATGACGTAATCCGGGATTCTTGCGAGCATGGCTTTCCACGTTTCGGCTTTTTTGCTCAACGCGGGATGGGTGCGTGAAATGGACACCAGGTTGGTGAGAAGTTCCTTTAAAATGGCAAATTCAACCGTCGGGTTTTTGGTGACCGGCATAGGATGATCGTGCGTGCCGGTGGTAACACCTTGGAATTCCAGCGGTGTGTTTTCCGGTGAGCAAGCCGGATACAACTCGATATCTCCCTGTGCGTTCTCGTAGACGTAATCCTCGTAGAAGGCGGCGGTCTCTACCATAAACGGCAGGATCTTCTCGCAGAAGATCTTTTCGTTTTGCGTGCACAGATAGTATTCGTAAAAATGCCGTGATATCCACCCGGCTACACCCAGAAAATGAAGGATGACCGGCACGTGCGGTGAAACGTGTGAAATGCCGGGTGAGAGGTATGCGCCGGCGAAAATACCGTTACAGCCAAACAGGTTTTTTGCGTTTCGGCGAAAGCCGTCTGTTTTGCTGTGATAAAAGTTGATGAGCGGCTCGACCAGCGATTCCAGGCCGCCAACGGCTGCGTGCCAATGGATCATCTGCACGTTTTCGTTGCCGACGTGCTGCGCCCAATGGCGTTCGTAGCCGCAAGACCACAAGCCGTACAGAGGGAACGGCTGACCGCTTTTTGCCACACCGCTGATAAACAGATACCGACCGAAGCGCCACAGCTTTTCGATCAGCTCGGGCGCGCATTCGCTGTTCATAGCGTCGGCGAGTAGTTGTTCATTGGAATGGAAGGTTCGACCCGTGTACAGCTTTACGTCAGCCTTGTTATACAGCGATGCGTATAACCGCTTGTTTTCCGCGAACAGTTGCCGGTAATCGGTCGGGCATGCATGGATAGCGCGCAGGGCGGCGGCCTCGGCACTCCGGCGCTCAGACTTGTTGGAAAATGCCTTAATGAGAATAAGCGATTCGGTAGCGTCGGTGACCCGTATGTTGTTAGCGTCCAGCGTTACCCGGCCGTTTGAGAGGACCTTGGTGACGAGACCGAAGTATTTCCCCTCGTTTTGAGAGGAATACAACAGGCACCCCTCCGCTATGCGGCGCCCAGCGTGCGCGGCGTCTTGTTGTTTGAGCTGTTGTTCTATAGCTCCTTCAAAGCTGTCAAAAAAGCCTTGCGTCAGCGAAAAACCGGAGATTTCGCTGCTGTGGATGCGCACAACGGTCACGTCGCGCCGGCGTGAGACAAAGCAGGTGCGCGTATGCGTGACGTTGTCCAGTTGATAGCGGATCTCGGCTTCGGCGGTGTCCAGATGCAGTATACGGCGGTAGTGGCTGTACACGCCTTTGGCGTCCAGTTGCAGACGCACGCAACCCAGTGCCCGGGGGTCTCCGGGCTTTGTACCGTAGCCGGCGGCGGTCAAAGCGTCAAACATACGGTTACAGGCCTCAGCGGTTTTTCCGGATACCTGCAAGGTGCGCATATCGGTCAACGCGGAAGATACGTCCGGCACATCGGTTTCCTGCGCACCATACCACAAATCCGCACGGCTGATAACGACGGTTTCTGCCATTGCGCCGCCAAAGAGCGCAGCTCCGGTCAAGCCGTTGCCAAGTGGCGTGCAGTCACGCCAGCGATTGGCGTAAACCGAGGCCGGTTTGGTTTCGTATATGTCGTGTCTGGTCATAACAGCTCCTCCGATGATACGCCAAATCAGGAAAACGTGGTCTTCATATATTGCATGGGGCTTTGCCCGGTGATCTTTTTGAAGCACTTGGAAAAATAGTTCACCGTTGTAAAACCGCAGGCGTCTGCCACCGCCGAAACGGTTGCCTGACCGGAGTACAGCAGCTTTTTGGCAAGCTCGATTCGTGCCCGGATAACGTCGTTGATCGGCGAAATGCCGTACGTGTTACAATACAGCTCGCAAAACCGGCTGATCGAATAGCCGCTTAAGCGGCTCATCTCTTCCAACGTCCATTTCTTTTGGGGATTGAGCAGAATGCTTTGCCTGATGGCGGCGATCGTGTCGCTCGGCGTTTTTACGGCGACCGTTTTGTTATAGGCCCGATGAAGCTCTACTACCATTTCGGTGAAGATGCAGTTGATAATATCGGCAGAGCCTTCGGTTTGGGCACCGTATTCCAGTGCGAGCCGGTTGCCGAACTTTCGCAAAAAATAACTTTGGCCCACGCTGAAGGCGCGGTTTAACGGCAACGCGTATTTCTCCAACAGCGCGCCGAAGTCATCGCCGGCCACATAGAACCAGTCGTTTATAAAGCCGCTTTCGGCGTTGGGGCGCGGGCCGTGATACACGGTCGTATTGGGGGTGTTGATCAACACCTGCCAGGCATCACCCTCGCAGAGCTTGCCGTCGCATAAGTACAAAAACGGCGTAGCAAA
>JAFUPS010000124.1 GCA_017481085.1 Clostridia bacterium
CGTACACCGCCCATAACGGTGTACAAAATGCCGCCACAGCTTTTTTCATAGCGGCAGGAGAGCTTGAACGGCTCCTTTTCGCACGCTGCCAGCAACCGCCGTAGCTGCGGCTCGACCATGACCGTGCGCCGTGAGGCGACGATCCAGCAGGGGGTGCGGTCTTCGCGGTACAGCACCGCCAGTACCGGGCCGGTGAAGCTGTGTACCGGCTTATCCATCCCCACAATATAGGCGTCAAGCGGGGCGCCGCCCTTTTGGGTAAAACCCTTGACCTGACCGAAATTCAGCGTTTGCACAGAGCCGTCTGCGCGTTTGGCGCCCATTGGCACCGAAACCACCACGGTGGCTGTTCTACCCAGCATAAAAATGCCTCTTTTCTGATAATCTGTATGTATTGTAGCATCCTTTTACCGAAAACGCAAAGGTTTTCTGCAAAAAAATCAAGAAACTTTCAGAAATGGCAAAATTCACATATTTTCCGCCAAAAAAGGGGGATGATTTTCGGAAATATTTTGGCCAAACCTATTGACAAAACGGGGAGAATGTGGTATTATTTGTGTAAAGTGATTTGCTTTACATCGCAAAAAGATTATAAGCCCAAGAGGAGGCGTTTTTTCGTGGCTAAGAATATGGAAATGGCGTTGTTGTTCGACTTTTACGGCGATATGTTGACGGAGAAACAGCGTGATATGGTCGGTTTGTATTATGACGACGATCTGTCGCTGTCGGAGATCGCGGAAAACGCCGGTATCACTCGTCAGGGTGTGCGCGATGCAATCAAGCGCGCCGAGGCGCAACTGTTGGAAATGGAGGAACGGCTGGGTCTGGCCCGTCGCTTCCGCGGCATGCAGGCCGGCTTGGCTGATATTTCCGCGGCGGCGGCCGAGATCTCGGATTTCAACCAGCATCAGGGTGCCTCGGTAGAGATCGAGATGCGCGTCAGCAAGATCCGCATGCTTGCCGCACAGTTGGCTGCGGACGAATAATCACCAGTAAGGCAAAGTCTGTGAAAGGAGTGTGACATATGGCTTTTGAAGGTTTGAGCGATAAGCTGTCGGCGGCGTTTAAAAAGATGCGTTCGCGCGGTGTGTTGAAGGAAGCCGATGTACGCGAAGCGATGCGCGAAGTGCGTATGGCACTCCTGGAGGCAGACGTCAACTATAAGGTTGCCAAGGAGTTCACCAACAAGGTGACCGAACGGGCGATCGGTGCGAAGGTGATGGAAAGTCTGTCACCGTCGCAGATGGTCATTAAGATCGTCAACGAAGAACTCACCGCGTTGATGGGCGGCGATGCCGCTCCGCTGGCGCGGACGAATAAACCGCCGTGCATCATCATGATGTGCGGTCTGCAGGGCTCGGGTAAGACCACTCACTCTGCCAAGCTGGCCAAGATGCTCAAAAAACAGGGGCATCGCCCGTTGCTGGTGGCGTGTGACGTCTACCGTCCGGCGGCTATCGATCAGTTAAAGGTGGTCGGTGAGCAGGCCGGTACGCCGGTATTTGAGCTGGGGCAGGGCAATCCGGTCGAGATCGCGCAGAAGGCGGTCGACCACGCCAAGTTCCACGGCAACGATTACGTCATCCTGGATACCGCCGGTCGTTTGCACATTGACGAAGCGTTGATGGATGAGCTGAAAAATATCAAAGCGACCGTGCAGCCGCAGGAAATTCTGCTGGTGGTGGACGCCATGACCGGTCAGGATGCGGTCAACGTGGCCGGCTCGTTTAACGAGGCACTCGGCATCACCGGTGTGATGCTCACCAAGCTCGACGGTGATACCCGTGGCGGTGCGGCGCTGTCCGTTCGCGCGGTCACCGGTTGTCCCATCAAGTTTGCCGGTACGGGCGAAAAGCTGGATGCGCTGGAGGTGTTCCATCCGGAACGCATGGCTTCGCGCATTCTGGATATGGGCGACGTGATGACCTTCATCGAGCGTGCGCAGGAGCAGGTGGACGAAAAGGAAGCCGAAGAGCTTGCCCGCAAGATGCAGGAAAATAAGTTCGATCTAAACGATATGCTGGATCAGTTCCGGCAGATCAAGAAAATGGGCAATATCAAGGATATGCTTGGTATGATTCCGGGGCTGTCCCGGCAGATCAAGGACATGGATATCGACGAACGTGCGATCGACCGCACCGAGGCGATCATCCTGTCCATGACCAAAAAGGAGCGCTCCAACCCCGATATCATCAATCCCTCGCGGAAGCGCCGTATTGCCGCCGGCTGCGGTATGCGCGTGGAGGAGGTCAACCGTCTGCTCAAGCAATACAAGCAGATGAAGGATATGATGAAGCAAATGAAAAAGATGTCGTCCGGCAAAAACGGAAAACGCTTCCGCAATATGCCGGGTGGCATGGGTAGCCTGGCCGGCATGCCCGGTATGCCGAAGGGTTTCGGCTTCTAACACGTATTCAAACCCGAAAAGGGAGAATAAATATTTCGTTAATTTTTGTCATAGGAGGAAATTATCATGGCAGTAAAAATCAGACTGCGCCGCATGGGCGCAAAGAAAGCTCCGTTCTATCGTGTGGTTGTGGCGGATTCCCGCTTCCCGCGTGACGGTCGTTTCATCGAGGAGATCGGCACCTACAATCCGCTGACCGACCCGGCCGAGATCAAGATCGACGCTGAGAAGGCCAAGAAGTGGATGGCTAACGGCGCTCAGCCGACCGATACCGTCAAGGTTCTTCTGAAGAAAGCCGGTATCTGATCGACTTTTGAAGGAGCCAGGAATGAAAGAATTATTGGAACTGATCGCGCGCGGTCTCGTCGACCATCCCGACGCTGTTGTTGTGGAGCAGGACGAGCCGACCGGTGACGGTCTTATTGTCCTTCATCTGCACGTAGCAGAGGGCGATATGGGCCGTGTGATCGGTAAGCAGGGGCGTATTGCCAAGGCGATGCGTACCGTGATGCGTGCGGCGGCTACCCGTCAGGATGTACGGGTATCTGTCGAGATCGACTGAAACGAAAACCGCTCCGCGTTCCTATCGCGGAGCGGTTGCTTTTTTAATGAAGGGAGGACGGCGCGTGAATTGCTACATTCTCTATAACGGCTTTTGGAACACCAATTCCGTCCCCGATCCGGCACGGCGACTTGCAGAAGCCGGAAAACGGCTTGGATATTCCCTAAAACCTACCCCCAATACCGCATTTGCGGCCGAGATCGGCGGCGAAAACCGTTTTTCTGCCGGTGACGTGGTGCTGTGCTGGGATAAGGATGTTCGGCTGTTGCGTGTAATGGAAGCCACCGGTGTCAAGGTATATAACTGTGCAGATGCGGTGGCGTTGTGCGACGACAAGTCGTTAACGCATATTGAGTTGGCAAAGGCAGGGCTGCCGATGCCACGCACCTTTATCGCTCCCATGACCTATGTAGACTACACCGAGGCAGGGGATGATTTCCTGAATACGGCCGCGCGTGAGCTTGGTTTCCCGCTTGTGATGAAGGAATGCTTCGGCTCGCTGGGGGAACAGGTATATTTAATTGAAAACAAGGGGCAACTTTTGGAAAATGCACGTCGTATGAAGCATCGCCCGTTCATTCTGCAGGAGTTTGTGAAAAGCTCTGCAGGTAAAGATAAACGCCTTTACGTTGTTGGCGGACGTGTGGTGGCTGCTATGCGTCGGTTTTCGCACACGGATTTCCGTGCCAATATCGGTGCCGGCGGCCATGGTGAGGCATATTCACCTACCGAGGAGGAAATTTCGCTGGCGGTAAGCGCTTGCCGCGTATTAGGGCTGGATTTTGCCGGGGTGGATCTGTTGGATGGACCGAACGGCCCACTGATCTGTGAGGTCAACGCCAGCGCACACATGGCGGCACTGGAGCAATGCACCGGCATTGACGTAGCCGGCGAGATCGTGCGGTACGTGCTAAAATAACCCTTGCATTTTAATAGGGTGTCCTTTATAATAAAAAAGACCGCCGAGCAACGCCCGACGGTCGTATGAATGAGTTATTACAGCATTTCTTCTGCTTTGCGCAGGAGGTTTAGCAAGGAAGAGGCAAACAGCGGAAATTCGCGTGCCAGATTGTCCGGCAGAATGAAAGGCGCTTTGTCTGCTTTCAAGCCGTCCTCGTCGCCGACCTTACCGCCGGCGGCCAACTGACCGGCCTCCGCCAACTGCTTGGCACTTTCGCCCAGCACCTGTGCTTGGAACGCATACGACGGAACCGAGAACATTGCCTCCGGGTTTTTCGGATTAGCGGCGTACAGCTGGCGGAAGGATGCGTATACCGACAAAATGAGATAGGAAGACACCGCATTGGTCAGTGCCTTGTTGTCGCACCGCTGAAGCAGCGTGAAGATGATGTTCATGGAATTGAACAGCAGCTTCTTGTTGAGTACCGGCAGGATAGAGCCCTTGACCTTGTTGTCACCCTCCGATGCCTCAGCGTTGGGGATCTCATCCACCGCGATAATGGCACCGGACTTGTCTGCCGTGCGGCCGAGCAGGTAATCGCAGGAGACGTTATAGTAATCCGCCACCTTGACCACAAATTCCAGACCGCATTGACGGATACCTTTTTCGTAGTGAGAAAGCAACGCCTGCGAAACGCCCAGTTCCATGGCGGCTTGCTTTTGGCTGATCCCGCGTTCCTTGCGAAGCAAGGTGAGAATGCGGGAAAACGTATTA
>JAFUPS010000125.1 GCA_017481085.1 Clostridia bacterium
GACCGCCTTCAGGCGCAGGTTGATGGGCGCCAGCACACGGGTGGCTTTGGCGTAATCGGAGTCTGCCACGTCCGCATAGGAATAAATCGGGCTCTGGTTGCCGCTGTAAATATTGTTGTAGTTGGTTTCGTACACGATATCGCCGGTCACCTGAATGCCGAAGGTATCCTGCACGTAGGTGTTCAGGTTCGGTGTCTTACCGACCGCATTGACAATCACCATGAGGTGATGGTCGTAGGGATTATCGTTTTCCACCCATTCGCGGATGCGCTTGATCTCGGCCTCGCTGTAATCCTCGGCAGGACCGGGGATGACCAGGAGCTGTGTATCGGCCGCAAATTCCTTCATGGTGGTGATATCCACCTGTTCGACAGAGTAACCGCGCTTGGTGAGCATTTCCGACACGGCGGTGATGGCATTGGTATCGGGCGAGTGACCGGTGAGGATGGTCACGCCGGCCAGCTTTTCGCCGGACACGGCGTTGATACCGGTGACCAGCGTGCTTTCCACCGTCGATTTGACCGCCAGCGCCTGGCCGTAGTAGGCGTACATGTACACCTCTTCCATCGTGTAGTCGGTGAAATCATCGGTCAGCGTCAGCACACGGCTGTTTTCGCCGCACAGAATGACCACGCTGCCGGAGGTGGCGCCCAGCTCGGTATACGTAGCGGCCTCCAGCGGTTGCTCGTTTAAGTCGATGTATTTGACCGAAATCTTACCGCCCGACAGCGACCGGAAGCTATCCAGCGCCGCGTGCAGTTGCAGATACATGTTGTTGAACTCGGTCATACCGGTGTTGGGGGCGGACAAGGTCGCCTCGCTCGCGCACACCACGATCTCCACGTCCTTATCCACCGATTTGGCGTAGGCGGTCGCTTCGTCCGAAAGGGTGTAGATCTGGTTTTCGGTGGTGTCGATGGTAATAGGCCAGCGCTCCTCCACGATGCCCACGATGATGTTGAGCAGGAAGATGGCGGCAACCACCACAACGGTGAACACCGTAGCCGCCGTGCCTACGCGCAGGCGTCGGGCATCACGTTTAAACGTGAATTTCGGCAGGTTGAATTTCGGGGCTTTCTTTTCCGGCTCGGCGGTGTCGACCGTTTCTTCGGTCGCTTCGTTTACCGGAAGCTCCTGCAAATCTTTTTCTTCAAAAGCCATAGATCGACACCTCCTTACTGCCATTTACGGCTGTCGAGCACACGCACCGACAGGAACAGGAACAGCGCTTGCATGCTGAGGAAATACATGACGTTGCCATACGAGATCGTACCGCTGGCGAAGGCCTGATAGCGCGTGTTGACCGAGAGGAACTCAATGGCGGTCACCAGCCACGTTGCGTTGGAGAACAGCGAAGCAAAGCTATCGAACATCAGCAGAATGAACGAAAAGGCAAAGGTAAGCAGCGCCGAGATAAACTGGCTTTCGGTCAGCGTAGAGAAGAACATACCGGCGGCGATGAGGTTGCCGCCCAGCAGCAGCAAACCGAGGTAGTTGCCAAAGATGCTTGCCCACGCCGGGGTGGCGCCAAACATGGCAATGACGACGGTCAGCACCAGCGTGATAGCCATGCCGAGCGCGAACACCAGCAGCATGGCGAGGTATTTGCCCATCACAATGCCGGTAAGGCTCACCGGCGCGGTGAGCAGGGCCTGGTCGGTGCGGTTGCGGCGTTCTTCCGAAAACGCGCGCATGGTGAGGATCGGCACCACCAGCATCAGCGAAATGGTATACAGAATATCAAACACGCCGGTCAGCGCGGTCTGTCCACCCAAAATGTTATAGCTATAGAAGAACAGACCGGCAAAGAAAAACATCAGCGCCCACACGAAATATGCGATCGGGCCGGTAAACAGCGTTTGGAATTCGCGTTTGAAAACAGCGATCATGCCCGGTCACCTCCGTTTCCATTGACGATAGGCTGATTGATCAGCGAGGTAAAGATCTCCTCCAGCGTCCGCTCGGAGGATTTGAGCGAGAGGATCGGCCAATGCCGCGCGGCGAGACGACTAAACAGCTCGGCACGGATATCGGCATCGTCCTCCTGTTCGATGAGCAGATCGATGCTACCGGGTTCTTTCGTACCAAGCACGCTGAGCTTCTTCACGCCGGGAATCTTCTTAACAAGCTCCACCACCGCGTCCTCAGCACCGGCAACACGCACCGTCAGGTGATGGCCGCCGGCATACTGTTCCGACAACTGCTTCGGCGTAGCATTCGCCACAATGTGCCCGCGGTTGATGATGATCAGGCGGTCGCACACCGCCTCCACCTCCGGCAGAATGTGGGAGGAAAGGATGACCGTGTGGTGCTTGCCAAGCGTTTTAATTAGCGTGCGGATCTCGATGATCTGCATCGGGTCAAGGCCGACGGTCGGCTCGTCCAGGATCAGCACCGGCGGATTGCCGATGAGCGCCTGCGCAATGCCGATACGCTGGCGGTAACCCTTCGAGAGGTTTTTGATGAGCCGTTCGAACACACCTTCGATCTTCACGATGCGGCAGATCTCCGCAATGTGGGCGGCACGCGGCAGTTTGCACTTTTTGAGATCGTACATAAAATTGAGGTACTCGCGCACCGTCATATCCATGTACAGCGGCGGCAACTCCGGCAGATAGCCGATACTCGCCTTGGCTTCGTTCGGCTCGTTCAGGATATCGTGACCGTCGATCACGATATCGCCGGCGGTGGCCGACAGATAGCCGGTCAGCATGTTCATGGTCGTGGATTTGCCGGCACCGTTCGGGCCCAGAAATCCGATGATCTCACCCTCTGCAATAGAGAAGCTGATATCGTCGACCGCGACATGACTGCCATAGTTTTTGGTCAGATTTTTGACCTCGATCATGGTAGTTCCTCCCTTTTACTGCCGACAAAGCGGCAAGTTTCCAACCGATATTATAACAGAAAACGCCTTTTCTGTTGTGAACAGTTTATAAATATAGCAAATTTGCCTTAGATGAGCTTAAAAATCACCCAGCACACGCCGTAGATGACCGGTTGATGTGCCAGATAGATCCACAGCGAATGCCGACCGATCCATGCCAAACCGGAAAAGCGGTCTTTGTAAAGAAAATCCGGGAATTTTCCTTCTTTGGCCCAACGTCCCAGCACACTGCCGCACAGAAACACGAACAGCCATGGAAACAGCGGGAACCAATCGACACCAAAGCCGTCCGCCAGGCCGGTGAACATCAGCCATTGCTGATTAGCCAGCACCTCGGGGATGGCGATGGTGTACACACCGGGAATGCCGATATAGCTACCACCAAGGGTGGCCAGTTTCCAGGTTATGACCGCCAAAAACAGGTTGACCAGCAATGTGATAAGCGGAGGGATCTTACCCAGCCAACGGCTGATCGCCGCGTACAGCAGAATGCACACCGCCAGACAATGCAAAATGCCAAACCAGATCATCGCATTCGGCATGACGAAGTACAGTACAGCCGACATAGCCACCGCTACGGCGGCCAGCCTGAGTCCGCGCTGCCAGTTGCTGTGGGACAGATGACATGAAATACCGCACATCAGCACAAACAACGTTGCGCCAATGGGGTGTAGGTATTGGGAAATCCAATTGAAGGCGATAATCGCATCCGTCACGCCGAACATATACCCAACGGTATACAGCGCGTGATGCACGATCATACCAAGCACCAGCAGGCCGCGTAGTTCATCCATCGCATAAATGCGGCGCCGGGAAACACGTTTTGCCATAGAAACTCCTTTTACTTGCCCACGCAAAACCGGGCAAACACTTCGTTGACGACCGATTCGGAGGCCTTTTCGCCGGTCAGCTCCTGCAGCGCGCCAATGGCGGCGTCTATGCTGACGGCGGCGGCATCCACTGCCAATCCGGCGGCCAATGCCGCACGCGCTTCACGCACCGCCTCCAACGCCTTAGCCACGCTGCGCCGTTGGCGCTCGGTGGTAAGCACACCGGCGTTTTCATCCAGACCGGCCATGCCGGTAACCTCCGCAATAGCGGCGGTCAGCTCATGGATGCCCTCGCCGGTTTTGGCGGAAAGGGGTAGGATTTTGGAAATATACGGTTCCAATATCGCTGTGTCCGCGATAGTGGGGCGGTCAGCCTTGTTAAGAATAGCGATGGTGTGCGGACCACCCACTTCCTTAGCCAGTGCAACGTCATCCTCCGAAAGGGGACGGGAGCCATCAAACACAGCGAGCACCAGCGCAGCCGACCGCATACGCTCGCGTGCGCGGCGAATGCCGATGGCTTCGGCTTCTTCATCGGTATCGCGGATGCCGGCGGTATCCGACAGTCGCAACACGAATTCGCCCACGCGTACCGCATCCTCCACCACGTCGCGGGTAGTACCGGCTTGTGCGGTGACAATGCTACGCTCACAACCGGCCAGCCGATTCATCAAGGTGGATTTGCCTACGTTGGGCGTGCCGACAATGGCGGTGTCAATGCCCTCACGCAGCAGGCGGCCGGTATCAAACGTAGCGAGCAGCGAGGCGAGGTCTACCTCCGCTTCGGCCAGCGTGCGGTCCAGCACCGCCGGCTCGAGCTCGGGGATATCGTCGTCGGGATAATCGACGTAAGCGGCGTTTTGTGC
>JAFUPS010000126.1 GCA_017481085.1 Clostridia bacterium
ACCAAAACGTAACGGTGTAGTGCGTATTGGGCGATACCGGCAGATAATAGCCACAATCGTTCTCTTTTGATTGCGTAACGTGCACAGACTCCGTGTCGTCCTCGCTGAGCGCGGTGCGATCCAGCTTCAACGAAGCCGCGCCGCTGTGATACACAGAGGTATCAATAGTTGCCTCACCCGGACCACCTTCTTGCCATCCTGTTAAGGTCGCGTCTTCGAACGAGCCGATGCCAAAGAGGATATCCTCTGCGGCAGAAACGGTTGTCGGAGTAGCGATCATCGGCATGGCGACTGCCAGCACGGCTGCTGCCAGCAGCGAAGCCAGTACTCTTTTGAATTCTTTCATCCCGATCCCCTCCTAAAATTATAAATGCACCTATTTCGGCACTTTTATCACAACTTGATAACTTTATTATATACCTATTATTATAATTTACAATAGGCGACATGAAAGAAAAACGACTTCGCATTTGCATAAACAATAACTATTTTGCACAAACGCGCTCATGCTTTAAACAAAAAGACGCTGAAAACGCCTGCAACGATTCTCGTTGCAGGCGTTTTGTCTTATTCAGTCAAAGCCTCTTCCAAAATCGTAATGAGCTCAGGTCTGCCCTCCCCCTTTTCGGAGGAAAATGGCAGTACCGTCAATCCCTCTAGGTCGGCGAATTCCTCCGCAAAAGAAGCCAACTGCTTGGTGCGCTCAGACTTATTCAACTTGTCGATCTTCGTGAGCACGACCACAAACGGAAAACCGCTTTCGACCAAAAAATCGATCATCTGGCGGTCATCTTTTGTCATAGCGTGTCGCGAATCGATAAGCTGCACCACCAGGCGGAGGTCACGATCGTCAGCAAAGTAGCCACTGATCAGCGACGCCCAACGCTTTTTCTCGGCGTTCGACACCTTTGCATAGCCATAACCCGGCAGATCGACGAAACGGTAATCGTCCACGCGATAGAAGTTGATAGTCGCGGTTTTGCCGGGAGTAGCCGAGGTGCGAGCCAGCGCTTTGCGCCCAAGCAAACAGTTGATCAGTGACGATTTGCCCACGTTGGAGTGCCCTGAAAAGGCAATCTCCGGCAACGTGGATTCCTTCAACTGCTCCGGCAATGCCGCGGCGGTTTCAAATACCGCCTTATCACCGTGAAACATACGTATTCTCCTTACGATTGTTGATGGCAGGGGCGACGCGGATTATCCACCGCCGGCGGAACAATAGCCGCCTCGGTAAGAGGCGATGTTTCTACGGCCGTCGCCGGCATATGTGTCAGCGCTGCGCGCATGACCTCATCATAATGCGAAACCGACAAAAACTCCATCCCGCTCTTCACCACATCTTCCACCTCGGCGAGATCGGGTACGTTCTCTTCGGGGATGATAACCAGCTTCATGTGGTGCATATACGCCGCCATGGCTTTTTCGCGCAGTCCACCTATCGGTAGCACCTTGCCGCGCAGAGAGATCTCACCGGTCATCGCCACATCGTGCCGGACCGGAATGCCGGTTAGTGCAGAAATCAGCGCTGTCGTCATAGCAATACCGGCGGAAGGACCGTCCTTCGGCACCGCACCTTCGGGTGCGTGAATGTGAATATCCTTGGTTTTGTAAAAATCCCAATCGATCTGCCACTCGCGAGCATGTGCACGCGCATAGCTAATGGCAATGCGTGCGGATTCTTTCATCACATCGCCAAGCGAGCCGGTCAGCTCAATCTTGCCGGTGCCTTCCAATACAGCCACTTCGATGGGCAACAGCTCGCCGCCAACACTCGTCCATGCCAGACCGTTGACCACGCCGATCTCGTCAATGCGATTTTCGGCATCCGATTTGAACTTGCGCGGGCCAAGAAATTCCTCGGCCTTGCGGACATTCACGCGCTTCGTCTCGCCCTCAACGATGCGACACGCCACCTTCCGGCAGATACGACCGATCTCACGTTCCAACTGGCGAACACCGGCTTCACGGGTGTATCCGTCGATGATCTCATGCAGTACATCGTCAGTAAAACGGATCTGAGACGGTTTCAGGCCGTTTGCTTTGATTTGTTTGCCAACCAGATGTTCCTTGGCGATATGCCACTTTTCATCAGCGGTATAGCTTCCGAGCGGAATAACGTCCATGCGGTCGTACAGCGGACCGGGAATCGCCGAAGCATCGTTTGCCGTTGTAATAAACAGCACATCCGACAGATCAAACGGCATATCCACATACCGGTCGATAAACGCAAAATTCTGCTCCGCATCCAGCACTTCCAGCAATGCCGATGCCGGATCGCCGTTGAAATCGTGCGAAAGCTTGTCGATCTCATCCAACAGGATCAACGGATTTTTAACCTTGGCGCGTTTCACGGCGTTCATAATGCGCCCCATCATCGCGCCGATGTACGTGCGCCGATGGCCGCGAATCTCCGATTCGTCGCGCACGCCGCCAAGCGACACACGCACGTATGGGCGACCGGTCGTCTCGGCAATAGACCGCGCAATGGAGGTTTTACCGACACCGGGCGGCCCTACCAGGCAGATGATCTGCCCTTTGACCTTTGGCTCCAGATGCCGCACCGCCAGCGTTTCCAACACGCGTTCCTTGACCTTTTTCATGCCATAATGGTCGCGGTCCAGCACGCGGCGCGCTTTGGCAAGATCGAGATTTTCTTTGCAATAGGCATTCCACGGCAACTGCAAGCAGGTATCCAAATACAAGCGTACAACCGTTGCTTCGTGCGAGCCGTCCGGCATACGTTCCAGCTTGCGGCATTCCTCTAACAATACCTTTTTGACATCGTCAGCGGCATCCAGCTTCTGGATCTTCTCGCGATATTCGGCCGCCTCCTGCGACGGATTGTCGTTATTGCCGAGTTCCTCGTTGATTGCCTTGAGCTGTTCGCGCAGATAGTAGTCCTTTTGGTTTTCGTCTACTTGCTCCTGCACGCGGCGGCTGATAACGTTTTCGATCTCCATCACGTCATGCTCGCGCTGCAGCAGCGTAAGCAGATAATCCGCACGGCGCGATACCGTCATCATCGACAGAATCGCATTTTTCTCCTCCGTTTTCAGCGGAAGTGCAGAAGCAATGTTATCAATCAGTTCGACAGCGTCCATGTCGTCAGACAAATGCACGTTCAGGTCATCCGTCTGCTCAGCGGCAATGGCGGCATATTCCGAATAACGCATCAGAAGCTGATGGCATACGGCCATTTCCTTCAGTCCGTTGGCAATACGGCGTTCACGGCACTCAGTGGCGGTCACGCTGAAAAATTTGTCGGTATTCAGCACCGCCGTCACGCCGGCACGGTACAAACCTTCGACCAGCACACGCAGACCGTCGCCCGGCAGCTTGAGAATCTGCCGCACAACAGCCACCGTTCCAACGGGATACAAATTGTCAATGGACGGTTCTTCTTCGTCCGGGTCGCGTTGCGTGACCAGCAACAAGGTCTGGTCGCGGCCCATGGCCGCGCGTAACGCTTCTAAAGATTTCTTACGTCCGACATCCAGGTGGTAAACCACACCCGGAAAAACCACAAGCCCCCGCAAAGCAAGCAGGGGCAGGTTTTTCTGACGTAAGCCTTGGGGTTTTATCGTACTCATCTTACATCAATTCCTTAAATTATAAACCGATCAGACACTGATCTTGCGGTGAGCGTTCTTGCGAGTGGACGGCACGCGGATCTTTGCCGGCTTCCGGTTGGGGTTGCGTACCAGCTCCGGATCTGCCCCCTCCGTCACACAGCTTTCGTGGAAAATGATTTCCTCAATAGCGTGATCGGACGGAACCTCGAACATCCACGGTGTCAGCAGCTCTTCCATGACAGCGCGGAGACCGCGAGCACCCGTTTTGCGCTCCAAGGTTTTTTCAGCCATTGCGCGCAACGCATCGTCATCAACGGTCAAGCGCACGCCATCCAGCTCGAACAGATACACATACTGCTTGAGAATGGAGTTTTTCGGCTCTTTCAAAATACGCACCAGCGCCTCGGCATCCAATGGCTGCAACGTGGTGATGACCGGCATACGGCCGACAAGCTCCGGGATAAGACCATAGCGGATCAGATCCTGCGGAACGATGCTTGCCAGCAGCTTTTCGCGCGTCATATCGGTCTTAGAGACGATCTCGCCACCGAAACCGACCGAGCCGGACGACATGCGTTTTTCGATGATCTTCTCGATCCCGTCGAACGCACCGCCCAAAATAAACAAAATATTGGTAGTATCGATCTGCAAACAATCCATCTGCGGATGCTTGCGCCCACCGTTCGGCGGCACGTTTGCTACCGTTCCCTCGAGAATCTTCAACAGCGCCTGCTGTACGCCTTCACCGCTAACGTCACGGGTAATGGAAGGATTCTCGCTACGACGGGAGATCTTGTCGATCTCGTCGATATAGATGATGCCGCGCTGGGCTTTTTCAATATCGCCGTCTGCCGCCTGAATGAGACGCAAAAGGATATTCTCTACGTCCTCACCCACGTAGCCGGCTTCGGTCAGCGTGGTGGCATCGGTAATCGCAAACGGCACGTCCAAAATATGCGCCAACGTCTGCGCCAGTGCCGTTTTACCAACGCCGGTCGGACCAAGCAACAACACGTTGCTCTTGCCGATATCCGGGTCTTCCGGCGCATGGTAGAAAATACGCTTGTAGTGGTTATACACCGCCACCGACAGCGATACCTTGGCGCTATCCTGACCGATCACGTATTCATCCAATTTAGTTTTGATCTCCTTCGGGGTAGGCAAGCGCGCCGGCTCGTCCTGCTTCTGCACCGGCTTGTGCTGTATCTGGTGATCACCTTCGTGCAAGATCTTGTCGCACAACACAATGCATTCGTCGCAGATATATACCCCGGGACCCGCCAACAGACGGTAGACCTCCTCCTGCGTTTTACCGCAGAAGGAGCAACACACCGGATGGTTCCCTTCGTTATTAGGCATGAAGATACCTCACTTCCGTTTAGCCGCGATCAAGAACGCTTTTCGATCACTTTATCGACCAAGCCATACTGGCAGGCAGCCTCTGCCGTCATCCAGTTATCACGCTCGGTATCGCGTTCGATGACCTCAAGGGGCTGCCCGGTCATTTCGGACAGCATACGGTTCATACGGCTGCGAATAGCCAAAATATGCTCGGCCTGGATTTTGATATCGCTGGCCTGACCCTGCGTGCCACCCAACGGCTGATGAATCATGATCTCCGCATTTGGCAGCGCCATGCGCTTACCCTTTGCACCGGCCGACAGCAGAAACGCACCCATGCTGGCGGCCATACCGATGCAAATGGTCGACACGTCGCATTTGATAAACTGCATCGTATCGTAAATCGCCATACCGGCAGAAATGGATCCGCCGGGGCTGTTGATATACAGATGGATATCCTTATCCGGATCCTGCCCTTCCAGATGCAACAGCTGTGCTACCACCAACGATGCGGTGGTATCGTTGATCTCATCACACAGCATGATGATACGGTCGTTCAAAAGGCGGGAAAAAATATCGTAGCTGCGTTCGCCGCGGCTGGTCTGCTCGACCACATACGGTACCAAGCTCATTGTGTGAACACCTTCTCTTTCATATAGTCTCTGGGAAGTATAGGCAGGCAGCAGAGGGATTATTCATCTGTCTC
>JAFUPS010000002.1 GCA_017481085.1 Clostridia bacterium
CGTCACCGCTACGGTGGATGGCACCTGGACGGTGACGGCGACCGAGCCGGCACCGCCTGCGCCGATCGACACGAACGTGACGCTGGCGTTTGATTCGGCACCGGCTGCCGGTCAGTTCTACTTCACGTATGAAGCCGACACGCGCGTGACGCAGAAATACTATTCGATGACGGTGTTGGCCAACGGCAGCGCAGCGACGGCGGTGTTGGAGCTGGGCGCTGATTGGGATATGACGCACGCGTTTATCTGGTCGCTGCCGGCAGCGACCGAAAGTCTGCAGATCCCGGCCGGTACGACGCTGACTGAATGCAGTAGCGGTGGTGAAGCGGTTGCAGACGGCCAGACGCTGACGATCGCCGAAGAGCTTAGGATCGTGTGCACCGACGGTACGTGGAGCAACTACGTCAAGCCGGCGCCGACTGATCTGAGCATTAGCTTTAACAATGTTGATGCAAGTAATAACTGGTTGTTCACCTATGAGACCAATGCTTCGTTGCCGGCAAGCGGTCAGTGGTACACTACCACGGCTACGGTGGACGGGGAAGAGCGTTCGGTGCTGCTGGAGTACTACCCGGACGCGTCACTGTTCTATATTTATAATCATTGCTTCGGTGCAACACCGGGTACGGCGGCTTATCCGGCTTCCTCGCTGACGATTGCCGCCGGTGCGGTACTCGTGCCGATCAGCACGCCGGATGCATCCGCTACCATCGAAGGCGTGGAGTTTGCGCTGACCGATGCGATCGACGTCGCGTATGAGGACGGCGCATGGGTGGATAAAACGCTGGTGGCCGAGGAAGTGACGCTGGCGGTAGATACCACCAAGGGCACCGGCGGTTACATGGGCGAATGGACCTATGCTTACGGCGGCACGACGTACAACGTAGTGTCGGTGGCGCTGTCTAATTCGCCGTACGTGGATGCGTGGCTGCACGCCGAGGGCGTGGTGTCCACCGAATCCGGCGACGTAGACGTGCTGCTGGCGATGCCGGACAACGGCGAATGCTGGATCTGCTTTGCCGATACCCCGCCCACAGAGTTTACGGTCAATACCGATGCGGTCTTTGCTACTAATGATAAAAAATATGAGTTTACCTTCGGCAAAACGCTGACGGTCAATACCGCGACCGATTCGCTGGTATATGCCACGCTGGCTTCCATCAACCTGACCTTTGCGCAGGTGGGTGACGAAGGTGGCACGCCGCTGTGGGTTTATACGGCTGATGACGTGAGCAACGCGACGGCAAGCTACTATAAGGTCAGCATGATCGTGGATGGCAACGCGCAGTCGGCTATCATGGAAAAACGCGATGGCACGTTTGTGCTGTATCCGGGCTTCTTCACCGCATTTGGCGGCAGCGCGCCGGTTGAGTCGGTAGTGATCGAGGCAGGCGCGCTGATGATCCCGATCGATCCGAACAACGGCTGGGCCGTGCTGGACGACACCTATCTGAAGATCGGTAAGCGCACCGAGGTGGCGTACGATGACAGCTGGCATACGGCGTATGAGGTTGGGTTTATCGGTGCGGATGCTACGCTGTCCGGCACGGTAGAGCTTGGCTTCTATGCCTATCTCAAGGGTGTGAGCAACGCGTCGGTGACCTTTGCGGTGGCTGACGATAGCGTGACGGTCACGCTGGCAGAGGCAACCTTGGCCGGCAAGAATCTGTATCGCTTCCCGGTGGAGATCGTGGCGGCACGCATGGCGGTCACGGTCACGGCTACGCTGAACGCCGACGGTGCGGAATTTACGCGTACCTATTCGGTGAAGGAATATGGCGAGGCGATCATCGCCGGTGCGTATAGCGAGCAGGCGAAGGATCTGGCGGCGGCTATGCTCAACTACGGCGGCTACGTGCAGGATTACTTCATTGCTAAGGGCCGCGATGGTATCGAGACGCTGCGCGCCAACGCCGATCTGGCCGATACGTCGCTGCCGGCGATCGGCAAGAGCGAGCTGGCGGCCTTCCGCGCGGTGCGTGTAACGACCGGCACCGTTCCGACCTACGTGGGCCACAGTCTGTTGCTGGAGGGCAAGACCTCCCTGCGCCTGTATTTCCGCGGTGCGACCACGGACGGCTATACGTTCTGGGCTAACGGCACCGAGCTGACGCTCACGCAGAAGGGTGGCAACTACTACGCAGAGATTCCGGATATCGGCTCGTTGGCGCTGTTTACGCGCTACGACGTCAAGATCCTGAAGGATGGCGTGGTGCAGGGCCGCATGGTCGTGTCGCCGATGACCTATGCATTGGCGATCGTGGAAAGCACCGATGAGGCCGAGAGCAACTTGGCTAAAGCGCTGTATGCCTACAATCTGGCGGCGCAAAACTATAACGACGTAAACTTCGGTTTGGATATCCAATGGTAAGGAGGACGGACATGAAAGAGTATTTTCAACCCGACGTCAGCATTGTTCGGCTGCACGTCGCCGTACTGACTGCACCGTCCGATCCCGACGATTGGGAAACGGACATCGTTCCGGACGATACGACCGGTGATGAATGGACCGAGGGCGATTATTGATCGCCGTATCCTTACTATCAGGAGGTTTTACAGAATGAGTAATATAATGAAAAAGACGGGCGGCGTGCTGCTGGCATTGGCAGTCGTGGCAGCTGCGGTGCTGGGCGTGGGCTTTTTGTTGCCCGGGCTGGAGGCGTCTGCCGATCTCACCTGGGTGAACGTAGACGTGCGTGGTCTGACCGGCACTCGCACGCAGCAGCAAACGGTCAAGACGGTGGAAACGCTGCCCTATGACGGCGAAAACCTGTGGACCAACTACGGTCAGGTCCACTTTACGTATACCGACGGTACGCAGGACGATGCGGTATTCGGCATCGGCGGTGATGAGCATACGCTGGCGATCTGGTGGATCGCCGACGATGCCGCCAACCGTGGCCGCACGGCGGTGTTCCCGGAGGGTACGCAGATCTCCGGAATGTCGGACGGCTACGGTATCACGCTGGTGGGCGGCGACCTGGTCTTTGACGTGGAATACGACGAAGAAGCTGCAGAAACCTATTTTCCGCTGACGAAGGTGGATATTAATTGGGTAGTGGATGGCAATACCACTACCTCCTCCGTCCGGGCCGGTCTGCCGCTGGATATGCCGGAAATTCCGGCCGGCAAGGTGCTGCTTGGCTGGCAGAATGCCGCCGGTGACCTGCTCAATCCCACTGCGACCATCAAGCCGCTGACGGATGATACCTACACGGCGGTGCTTTCGGATTTTGCGGTGACGGCGGTCACGCCGCGCCTGAGCGATCCGGCCGGTGTGCAGTTTACCACCACCGTTCCGGCGACGCTTAAGGCGATGGAAAACGTCACCTTCGGTGCGGAGATCACCTCGGTGGGCTCCTCCAAATCGGTGGATATTCCCACGGCGGATTTCAAAATTGCCGCCAGCGGCGGGGCGTATACCTACGACTCCGCTATTGTCAACATCTATCCGCAAAACTACGTGCGTGTGTATTATTGCAATGCCTACGCCAACGTGACCTACACAGACGGCTCGTCGGCCAGGATCTACGCCGTGCCGTCAGATGCCTCTGAGCTTGGCTATTCCTTTGCGCAACTGGTTACCGAAACGGCACCGACCTCCGATTGGTACAAAACCATCATGAACACCGTCTACAAACCGGCGGTGGACGTGTATTACGGCCGCGATAAGATCACCTCCGAGGCGACGGTGGATGCCGCGGTGGATACCGCGCTGTCGTCGGTGACGGCGGTGAGGATCGGTGAGACGGCGGATGCCTCGGTGCTGAGCACGCTGTCGATCGATGCGTATGACGACAACACCGTGCTGGCGGCAGGCACTTGCACTGGTACGATGACCGTGCGCGGTCTGCATATCGTGCTCAACTTCAGCGTTGAAAACGTTTTTGCCGATAACACCTCGGAATACCAGATTCTGCGTTCCTCGGATGCGGATGAAAACGAAGTGTGGGCAGCAACCGAGATCCAGACCTTCGTGGCCGAAGCGACCGGCGTGACGTTGCCGATCGTGACCTTGGCCTCTGACGATCCGACCGTCAAGTACATCAGCGTCGGTGAGACCGATCTGGCGGCATCCGGCGGCTACGTTCCGGCGTATACCGACGTGCTGGAAAACGGCTTTAAGCTGGCTACCGATGGCAAGCATATCTATGTTGCCGGTGCCGATTCGGTCGGTACGCGCAACGGTGCGTACGAGCTGCTCGAAAAGCTGGTGGATTACGATTGCTACGGCTTTGCCGGCACGTATTCCTATAAAATGGACAGCAACGGCGACTACGTGCTGGATGCCAACGGCAACCGCATCATTATGTATAGCGACGTCGAGGGCACGACTTTTGAAGAAGCCGAGGATCTGTCGCAGTATATCGTGCCGGTGTCCACGTATGCGATGTCGGCGCTGACGGCCGATCTGGCCGACGACGGCAAGACGGACGGCCTGTACGTCCCGTCCTTCAACTGGCGTGAGGCCAACTACGGTGAATTCCATCACACGCCGCACGGCGTGACGCTGGCGCATCGCATGCGCTTTAACATGGCTACCGATATGTACGTTTACGGGCTGGATTATCACAACTCGTTTGATATCATGCCGGTGGATACGTATTATGCCGCACATCCCGATTGGTATTCGCACGATACGAGCGGCAATACCATCTACGAGCCCAACGGTGTCATCGGTCAGCTTTGCTATTCCAATGCGGCGATGAAGGCCCAGTATATTGCCAATCTGTTGGAGGATCTGGAAACGACCGACAAACCGGTGCTGATGCTTGGTATGGAAGACCATGTAGACGGTTGGTGCGCTTGTGCCGATTGTCAGGCGACCATTTCGGCCTACGGTGCGGCTTCGGCAACCATCGCACTGTTTATGAACGACGTGACCGCGGCGGTAACCGAATGGTGCGCGCAGAACAGCCGCAATCCGATGAAGGTGCTGTTCTTCGCTTACTATGAGGCGGAAAGCGCCCCGACGGTCGATATCGCGTTGCACGAAAATCTGGGCGTGATGTTTGCACCGATCACGGCTAACTTCTACGCACCGATGAACGATACCGCTTACCACAGCACCTTTACTGCTAATGCCGCTGCGTATAACAGCATGGAGCGCTGGGCCGAGCTGATGACCGGTGATGCCAACATGCACGCGTGGTTCTATTCGCTGTATTCGACCTACAGCCTTAACAGCTTCGATACCTTTGGTAATCTGTATACCGATGCGGCCGATACCTTCTGCACCATGCAGGAGAACTACCGTTGGCTGCAGTCGCTCGGCACCAACTCGGTGTTGGATCAGACGGAGCACTGGCAGTCGGCAACCAGTGGTTTTGCCCGTCTGAAGGCATACGTGATGAGCAAGCTGCAGTGGGACGTCAACGCCGACGTGAAAGCGTTGGTCAACAAATTTATGACGCACTATTATGGCGCCGGTGCTTCCGAGATGCAGGCTGTGTTTGAAGCGGCGCAGGCGTATAGCTGGGAGCGCTACGACGGCGGCTGGCTGGATGACTCCGACATAGCGCCGGGTAAGATCACCTGTAACGTGAGCGCCTCGAGCGTCTTGGCGACGAAGTTCTGGGACGAAGATACGCTGACCGGTTATATCGACCGGATCAACGCCGCCTATACGGCAGCGGCCGGTAATTCGCTGGCGCAGTACCGCATCCGTTTGGATAGTCTCAACTATCGCTACTATCTGCTCCGTTGCTACAACCACAGCAACAACCTCTTTGGTTATAACGTCAAGATGGCGTGGAACACCGCTTACGATACCCGTACCTCCTATATTGAAGAAGCGGAGCGGTTTGGTATTGACCACTATAGCGAAGCGTATACCTTCGAATATAAGCCGTGGAGCGCATAAAAACGCTCTTGACAGGGGGAAAATACAGGAATATAATTCCGTATGGAATACTTGTATTATTAGGCAGAAGTTTAAATTCCGAAAGGAGATATTATTATGGTTAAGTTAAAAATCGGTCTGGTCGGCACCAGCCAGCTCAGCTTCCCCGGCAACAAGGCGGCGGCGTTTGCGCGCTGTGCAGACGGCATGAAGGAGCTTGGCGAAAAGCTTGGCTTCGAGCTGGTCGTATACCCGGATACGGTCATTGTGCGCGAAGACGCGATCAAGGCTGTGGCGGCGATGGAAGCCGAAAAGATCGACTTCCTGCTGGTGCAGCACACCTCGTATTCCGCCGGTCAGCTGGCTCCGGTGCTGGCGAAGATCCAGAACGCCAACGTCGGTTTCTGGGCCATTCCGGAAGGTGAGCCGGTCGAAGGTGCGGTGCCGTTCAACTCGTTCTGCTCTATCAACATGCACATGGGCATCGTGGCGCACTATCTGCGCGACTATAAGATCCGCGTCAAGTGGTTCTACGGTTATCCGGATAGCGAGGAGTTCGTGCGTCGCTTGACGATCACGGTCCGTGCGCTGACGGCTATCAAAAACCTGCGTCGTTCGCGCATCGGTCTGGTTGGCGGTGTGGCACCGGGCTTCAACGATCTGTACGACGATGAGCGCAATCTCAACCGCCGTTTAGAGGGCATCTACTTCAACCGTCTGCACGAGTATTCGGAGCTGGACGATTTGGCAAAATCCTACAAGCTCAGCGAGCTGGAGCCGCTGATGGAAAGCCTGGTCAGTTGCTCGGGCGGTTATTCCGACCTGGCGGCGCAGAAGTATTTGGAGACCAACGCCCGCTTCCTCAAGGCGTATCGCCAGTTTATCGCGGAAAACCAGTACGACGCGGTGGCGGTGTCCTGCTGGCCGAAGTTCCAGGATGAATATCAGTATTCCATTTGCTCGGTCATTGGTCAGTTGAACGATGAGGGCACGGTGGCGGCCTGTGAGGGCGACGTGCTGTCTGCGGTTTCTATGCTGGCGCTGAAGTATATTGCCGGCGAGCAGCCGCCGATGCTGATGGATATGAGCGCGTTCGACGAAGAGGACGACACGGTACTGCTGTGGCACTGCGGTCCGGCGCCGGCGTACTACTGCCAGAACAACGGCTACAAGCTCGGCTGCAACTATAGCGGCATGGCGCACGAGCCGAACAAGGGCATCACCGCCCGCACCGGTATTGCGCGCGATATGGTGTTTGACGATATGCCGGTGACGGTTATGCGTCTGTCCGGCGAGGTGGATAAGTTTATCCAGATCGGCGGCGAGTTCATGCATCCGGAGAAATTCTCCTTCCACGGTAGCCGCGGTTGGTGCGGCAACCTGACCTTCAACGGAGAAGATATCACCGCGAAGGATCTGGTCAACACCATTTTGGTCAACGGCTTCCAGCATCACTTCCCGGTCATCAAGGGCGACTACACCGCTGAGATCAAAGAATTTGCGGCGTGGCTCGGCCTGACTCCCATCAAGAAAGTGCCGTACGCCGATTATCTGCAGGTTATTGACTAAAAGGAGAGATATCCATGAAAAACGCAATTACGATTCGTCAGATGACGGAGGCTGCCCGCCGCCTCAATGAAAAGGGCGAGAAATTCTCGATGCTCGGTATCGGCCCGATGTCCAAAACGCTGATCAAGGCGGTGCTGGAGCTGGCCAAGGAAAAGGATTTCCCGATCATGCTCATCGCCAGCCGCAACCAGGTGGACAGCGATGAATTCGGTCACGGCTACGTGTGTGACTGGGATCAGGATCGGTTTGTAGCCGACGTGGAAGCCATCGAAAAAGAGATCGGTTTCGACGGTCTGTGCTATCTGTGCCGCGACCACGGCGGTCCGTGGCAGCGTGACGAGGAGCGCAGCGCCAAGCTGCCGGTGGATGAGGCGATCGCCATCTGCATCCGTTCGTACAAGCACGATATCGAGGCCGGCTTCGACCTGCTGCACATCGATCCGACCAAGGATCCGGAATACGCGATGGGTACGGTGCCGTTTGAGCTGGTCATCGACCGTACGATCGACATCATCGACGAGCTGGAAAAATTCCGCAAGGAAAAGGGCCTGCCGGAGATCGGCTATGAGGCCGGTACGGAGGAGACCAACGGCGGCCTGACGTCGGTGGAAGCCTTCTCCGATTTTATTGATATTCTGGTGAACAAGATGAACGCCCGTGGCTTGATGGCTCCGGAATTTGTTGTCGGCCAGACCGGTACGCTCACCCGCTTGACCGAAAACGTCGGCAACTTCAACCGCGAAAACGCCATGAAGCTGTCGGCCAACGCGCTCAAGCACAACGTCGGTATCAAGGAGCACAACGGCGACTATCTGTCGGATAAGATTCTGCTGGAGCACCCGCATCTCGGTGTAACTGCCATGAACGTGGCGCCGGAATTCGGCGTGGTGGAAACGCGCGCATACCTCGAGCTGGCTAAGGTTGAGGAGCGCAACGTCCCGGCGGCAGAGCGTTCCAACCTGACGGCGGTGATGTCGGAATACGCTGTGCGCAGCCAGCGCTGGCGCAAGTGGGTGCTGGCCGATATGGCCAACGCCACCGTCGAAGAAGTGCTGCAGGATGCCGAGCTGACTGCGCAGATCACCGATATCTGCGGTCACTACACCTATGAGATTCCGGAGGTCAAGGCTGAGATCACCAAGATGCTGGAAAATCTCGCGAAGGTGGACGTGGACGGCGAAGGCTACGTCATCTACAAGATCAAGGAATCGGTGGACCGCTATGCATTCTGCTTCGGCTTGCACGGCACCACCTCTAAGCTGATCGCAGAAGCGAAAAACCTGTAATCACACAAAGACTCCCGAAGTATCTTCGGGAGTCTTTTTTGTCATTATTACACAAGCAAGTTTTTCAAGTTTTTCTGGTTTTGTCACTTGCATATTTTTACCAAAAGCGTTATAATAGGAAAAACGCAGAGGATGGGCTCTGTAAGTTGTTATAGAGAGGTATATTACATGATTATCCACGCTGATGGAAAACAACGTGACGAGCTGCGTGAGGAATGGGTGCCGGTCAAGGTGCTCGGCTCGCAGGGCGTGACGAATATAGAAGAATTGCTTGCCGTGAAAGCTCCCAGCATTTCCTTTCGCACCAATCGTTGCTCCCAGTGGGAGGGTGCCGGTTCGTGGATCTTGTTGGATTTTGGTAAAGAGCTGTGCGGCGGCATCCGTATGGTTACCCGTGCGGTGGAAGGCTCGGTTGCCAGTCTGGCCAAATGGCGTCTGACGTTTGGTGAGTCGGTCACCGAGGCGTGCTCGTCCATCGGCGAGAAAAATGCCACCAACGACCATTCTCCGCGCGACTTTGAAGTGTTGACGCCGGGCATGTCCGATCTGAGCTTCGGGCAGACGGGCTTTCGTTTTGTACGCATCGAGCTGTTGAACGACGTCAACGTGCTGCTGCAAAGTGTGTTTGCGGTGTCGCTGTTGCCTGTGTTCGACCGTGAGGCGACCATCACCACCAACGATCCGCTGGTTAACGACATTATTAAGACCGCCGCGTATACGCTCAAGCTGTGCTTCCAGAACGGCTACGTGTGGGACGGTATCAAGCGCGACCGCTTGGTATGGTGCGGCGATCTGCATCCGGAGCTAATCACCTCGATGTATCTGTTCGGCGATACGCCCAACATCGTCAATTCGCTCGATTTCCTGCGCGCCGAAACGCCGGCCGATGAATGGGTGAACAATATTCCGTCCTACTCGGCGTGGTGGGTGGTCAATCTGTGCGATTACTGCCAGATCACCGGCAATATGGAATACTTCAACCAAAACCGCGATTATGCGTTGGCGGTGCTGGATCACATCAACCGCAGCATTGGTGACGACGGTGTGATGCGCATCACCGACGGTGCCGGCATGGAATACTTCCTCGACTGGTCCACCCATCAACAGCCGGATGCACCGTACGGTGTGGCGGCGTTGCTGCGATTGACGGCTGAACGCTTCCTCAAAATGGAAGAAAACGCCGATTGCCGCGATATTCTGCGCAAGCTGGAGCATTATCTGGCGCAGGACACGGTGTTGAAGCCCGTGCGCGCGTTCCAGGTGCTGGCCGGACGTAACGATCCGTCCGATGTGCCGATGCTGCAGGCAGGCGGTGCGGCCGGTATGTCGACCTTTATGTCGTATTATATTCTTACCGCTATCGCTAAGGCCGGCGGTACCGATATGCTGGAGATGCTGAAAGCCTACTATGGCGGTATGCTGTCCCGCGGTGCCACCAGCTTCTGGGAGGACTTCGATATCGACTGGCTGGAAGGCAGCGGCCGCATCGACGAATTCCCGGCAGAGGGCCAAAAGGATATTCACGGTGATTTCGGCAAATATTGCTACATCAAATTCCGTCATTCACTGTGCCACGGCTGGTCGTCCGGTGTGTTGGCGTTCATTATTGAGTACATCTTCGGTGTGACCGTGACGGATGGCGGTAAGACGGTCACCGTCAAACCGCATCCGCTGGGCCTGACCGATCTGGAGGCATCCATTCCGCTGCCGGACGGTTGGCTGCAGGTGGCGATCCACGGCGATTCTGTGGAGGTCACTGCGCCGGAAGGCACCACCGTTATCCGCTGATACGTATCAAAGCTCTGCTTCTTGCCGAAGCAGAGCTTTGCTTTTGGAAAAATTTTGTAAAGCCCCTTGCAATATAGCGGCAAATCCTTTATAATGTATACAAGTTATTGTGCCTTATTATACAAGTAAGGTAGGAAGGAGTTCACCATGACCTATTATTTGGCTGTGGATATCGGTGCTTCCAGCGGCCGTCATATCCTCGGCTATATTGAAAACGACAAGCTGGTTTTGGAAGAAGTGTACCGTTTTGAAAACCGTTTGAACACGGAAAACGGTCAGCTCACTTGGGAACACGACCGTTTGGCAGAGGAGGTCATTGCCGGTATCCGCCGTTGCAAAGAGATCGGCAAGCTGCCCAAGACGGTGGCTATTGACACGTGGGGCGTTGACTACGTACTGCTGGACGAAAACGAGCAGGAGATCTTGCCGGTATTCGGCTATCGCGATGCGCGTACCGACGGCGTGCCGGAGCAGGTGTACGAGATCATTTCGGCAAAGGATCTGTATGCCAAAACGGGTATTGCCCGCAACAACTTCAACACCATCTATCAGCTGTATTGCGATAAGCAGTCCGGCAAGCTGGAGAAGGCGCGTCACTTCCTCATGATGCCGGAGTATCTCTCCTGGCGCTTGACCGGCAAGATGGCCAACGAATACACTAACGCCACCACCGGCGGTCTGGTAAACGCCGAAACCAAGCAGTGGGATACCGATATCCTCGAAACGCTGGGTATCGATCCGTCCATTTTCCTGCCGCTGTCGGTACCGGGTACGCCGATCGGGGAATTCTCCGAGGCGGTGCAGCAGGCGGTCGGTTATAATGCCACCGTGATCTGTGCGCCGAGCCACGATACGGCTTCGGCGGTGGCGGCCATTCCGCTGACGGATGACAGCATGTACATCTCCTCCGGTACGTGGAGCCTGGTCGGTGTGGAAAACGCCGTGGCGGTCACCACCGAGGAAGCGCTGGCCTGCAACTTCACTAACGAGGGCGGCGTGGAATACCGTTTCCGTTTCCTCAAAAATATCATGGGTATGTGGCTGTTCCAGAACATCCGCAAGAACCTGGATAAGAAATACACCTACGACGAAATGATGGAGATGGCCATGGCCAGCGAATTCACCGAGCTGGTGGATTGCAACAACCCGGCCTTCACCGCACCGGATAACATGATCGAAGCGATCCGCACGGTGCTGGGCAAGCCGGACCTGCCGCTGGGCGACGTGTTGGCGTGCGTGTATCTGTCGCTTGCTACGTCGTATAAGAACGCGGCCAACGAGCTGGAGCGTCTGACCGGCAAAAAGATCAACTGCATCCAGATCGTCGGCGGCGGCAGCGCGGATAAATACTTAAACCGTCTGGCCGGCA
>JAFUPS010000127.1 GCA_017481085.1 Clostridia bacterium
TGAAGATAAGTATATGTCCGGCGGTAAAGGCGGTGCGAAAGGCGGCGCGAAATCGGCCGGCATGGCGGATCTCAAGCGTCGCTGTCCGGCGGAGCTGCCGGAGGGCATGACCGAGCAGGTACAGGAGCTGGCGGTCAAGACGTTCCAGGCGCTCGGATGCCTTGGCGTTTCGCGCATTGATTTCCTAAACGACAAAGAAACCGGTGAGCTGTGGGTGAATGAGATCAACACCATTCCGGGTTCGCTCGCGTTTTATCTGTGGGAGGCAGCCGGTATTCCGTTTGCCGAGCTGCTTGACCGCATGATTGCGTTGGCTTACAAGCGCCAGCGCCAGCGTGAGGCGCTGACCTTCAGCTTCGATACCAACCTGCTCGCCGGTGCGGCGGCCGGTTTGGCAACGGGGAAAAAATAAGTTGTTATGCAAAGCAAAAAAAGAAGTCTGCAACTGCAGACTTCTTTTTTTATTTGTTATGCACTTATGAGAACATCGCCTCGACGGAGGACAGCTCGGTATCACCCAGTACGGTAATCACCACGGCCATCATCACCGTGCCGCTGGCGCGCAGATAATAGGCCTGCGTCATGCTAATGCCGCTATACTCGACCGAGGTGGTCATGCGCAGCCAATCCTCGCCGCCCAGCGACACGGTTTCGGTGTTGCTGACGGTGTAGTTCATTTCTTTCAACTCGTCAAACTGCCCTTTGAGCACGTCAGCATACGCTTCGGCGGTCATGGCACCACCGTTGGTAAGCTGCAGATTTTCATACATGATGCTGACGTTACTGCCGGATTCCATATCAATGACCATCATGTCGTATACCGTCGCCATCTGCCCAAGCGTTTCGGCAAAGCTGTCGGCATCAATGACGTCCGCACCGACTTCCATGGTATCGGCAATTTCTTCGTCGGTAGCATAGGTCCAACTGTCCGGCTTGGTGAAGGTCAGACCGGAATACTCGCTGGAATAGACGTTGCCGTCGACCGTTCCGCGGGCAATCTCTTTGTTTGCCTCGTTAGCCGCGTCCTGCAAAGCGCCCTGCAGACCTTCTTGGAATCCCTCCATAAACGCGCTGCAGCCGGTGCAGGTAAGCAGCAAGGCGGCGCAAAGCACCAAAGCGAGCAATTTTTTCATCAAAATGACCTCCTTTTGTGTCGGTGGCATTGCCACGGTTTTGCTTCAATTTCAGCATAGCACAAAAAAGAGGGATTGTCAATTTAAAATGTGACACAACAAAAAGGGAAGTGCCGGAGCACTTCCTTTTTTAGTCTTCTTCGGAGTTGGTGGGCAAACGACCATATAGTGCGGTATATTCACGCACAATGCCAGCCAGCCAATCGTTGATGCAGTTTTCGGCAATACGCCATTGCCAGTTACCGCCGAGGGTGGAGGGGGTGTTGATGCGTGCTTCGCTCCCCAGCCCTACAAGGTCCGGCATCATCAGAATGGCGGTATCGGCCACCGACATCAGTGCCGCGCGCATCATCGCCCAGTTGAAGCCCTCTGCCTCGTCAACGTGCAGATAGCGGCGCGCCTGCTCCACGTCTGCCGGTGCGGCGGTCTGCGTCCACCCGAGGATGGTGTCGTTATCGTGCGTACCGGTATACACCACGCAATTGCGGTTATAATTGTGGGGCAGATAATCGTTTTCTTCCCGACTGTCAAACGCAAACTGCAGCACCTTCATGCCGGGGAAGCCGGTGGCAGCCAGCATTTTGTACACCGCCGGCGTGAGAAAGCCGAGATCCTCTGCAATGATAGGCAGCTCGCCGAAGGCGCGCTTCAGTTCCTTAAACAGCGTAGCTCCCGGGCCTTTGATCCAGTGCCCGTTTTTGGCGGTCTCATCCTCAGCCGGAATAGCGAAGAACGACTCGAAGCCGCGGAAGTGGTCAATGCGCACCACGTCGTATAGCGTCAGCGCGTGCTGCAGGCGGCGTTTCCACCAGGTATAGCCGTCCTTCTTCATGGCCGGCCAGTTGTACAGCGGATTGCCCCATAGCTGACCGTCTTTCGAAAACGCATCCGGCGGCACACCGGCCACCAGCTCCGGTCGGGCACGTTTATCCAGCAAAAATTGGGATGGCTCAGCCCATACGTCTGCGCTGTCGTATGCCACGTAGATCGGAATATCGCCGATGATGTGCACGCCGTGGGCGTTGGCGTAAGCTTTGAGCGCCGTCCATTGCACGGTAAACTGATACTGAATAAAGTGATACAGCGCGATATCGTCTGCATAGGTCTCCCTGGCGGCGGCCAGAGCCGCCGGGTCGCGCAGGCGAAGCGAGTCGTCCCATTCTGCCCAACTGCTACCGTTGTGGGCATTTTTGAGCGCCATAAACAGCGCATAATCCTCCAGCCACCCGGCATTGTCGGTGCAGAAACGGTTATAGTCGGTATCCGGCGAAAAACGCTTAAACGCCAGCCGGAGCATGGGCAGGCGGTTTTCGTACAGCTTGCCGTAATCCACCGCCGCCGGGTCACAGCCGAAATCGTAGGCGGCTACCTCCTCTGCGGTAAGCAGACCGTCCGCGATCAGCGTTTCAGGGTCGATAAAATAGGGATTACCGGCATAAGAGGAAAAGGACTGGTAGGGCGAATCGCCGTAGGTGGTAGGACCAAGCGGTAACACCTGCCAATAGTGTTGCCCTGCCTTTTCCAAAAAATCCACAAAGTGGTATGCATGCCGACCAAGTGTGCCGATACCGTAGGGCGACGGCAACGAAAAAATCGGCATTAAAATACCGCTTGTTCTCATAGTGTGAGCCTTCTTTCGGTGAACTATATTCTATAGGATAGCACATTTGGTAGGAATGGGCAAGTGTTTTTTCAGCCCTTTACCGCACCGGACAGCACGCCTTTGATGATGTGCTTCTGGCACGCGATATAAATGATGACGACCGGCAACAGACACATCATGATCATCGCCATGGTAGCGCCGTAATCCACTCGGCCAAAGCTCCCCTGCAGGAACTGGATGTGGATGGGGATGGTCATAAACCGGGTACGGTCGAGCACCAGATAGGGGAGCAGATAATCGTTCCACACCCACATGATCTCCAAGATCGCCACCGAGATATAGGTGGACCGCATGACCGGCATATCCACCAGGAAGAAGGTTTGCAGCGGATTGCAACCGTCGATGTTGGCGGCTTCTTCAATTTCCTGCGGTATGCTTTTGATAAAGCCGCTGAATAGAAATACTGCCAGTCCGGCGCCAAAGCCGAGGTAGATGATGGGAATGGTCCACGGCGTGTTCAGCCCCAGATTGTCAGCGGTTTTGGAGAGGGTGAACATCACCATCTGAAACGGCACGACCATCGAAAAGATGCACAGGTAGTAGATCAGCCGGCACCACAGCGTATCTACACGGTTGATATACCACGCCGCCATGGACGTGCACAACAGGATAAGTGCTACCGACAGCACCGTAATCAGGGTGCTGTACAGCACCGACATATAAAACGGAAAGTTGCCGTTGTTCATGCCGGTGATATAGTTTTGCATCGCCACAAAGGTCTGCTCGGTGGGCAGATCAAAAGGGGTGAGTGCAATGGCGCCGCTGTCTTTAAACGAGTTGATAAGCACCAGCACAATGGGGAACATCCACAGCACCGATAGCACGATAAACAATACCGTCAGCAGACTGTTGACGTTCCGTGTGCGGTTGTGTTGCTTAGGCTGCGGCATTATTCCTGCACCTCCTTGCTTCGAGTGAAATATAGCTGCGTGAGCGCGATGACCACTACCACAAGGAAGAAGATGACCGCCTTTGCCTGCCCGACACCCATGTTGGTGACGTTGTTGTAAAACGATTGATAGATGTTGAGTGCCAGCATTTCGGTGCGCCGGAAGGGCGCGCCGCCGGTCAGTGCGAGGTTTTGGTCGAACAGTTTAAACGAGTTGGTCAGTGTGAGAAAGGTGCAGATGGTCACCGACGGCATCACGCAGGGGAGCGTGATGTGCCGCAAGATCTGCCAGTTGCCGGCACCGTCGATCTTAGCGGCTTCAATATATTCCACCGGTACGTTTTGCAGGCCGGCGATGTAGATGATCATCATATAGCCGATCTGCTGCCAGCTCAGCAGGACCACCAAGCCCCAAAAGCCGTAGGTGGCGTTCAGGGCGAGGGTGGAATCCAGAAAGCGGATGATCAGACCGTCGAGCAGCATTTTCCAGATATACCCCAGCACGATGCCGCCGATGAGGTTGGGCATAAAAAACACCGTGCGGAATACGGTGGAGCCGGGGATGCCTTTGGTCAGCACCAGCGCCACCGCAAACGCCAGCAGGTTAATGATGAGCACCGACACCAGCGTAAAGCCGACCGTAAACACAAACGAATGCAAAAACGACTCGTCCTGAAAGGCGGCGGTGTAGTTGTCAAACCCAACGAATTCGATAAACCGAAGCGTTTTGAAACGGAAAAACGACAGATAAATGCCCTGCACAAACGGCCACACAAATCCGATGCCGAAGGCGATCACCGTTGGCAACAGAAACAGCGGTGAATACCGCTGCATTGATCGCCGCCGGCTGCGGTTGGTGATCGCCGCCGCCGAATGGACGTTCTTGGCTTTTTTCATTCGGGGGACCTCCTTTTAAAGAACGGTCGGGCGAAACGCCCGACCGTTCGCTGGTTACGTGTGGGATGCCTGGTATTGCTTGGACCAGCCGTCAACAATGGCGTTTTTCACCAGCTCCCAACCGCCGGTGCCGGCAGAATAGGCCGACAGTGCCGATACCACCTCGGCGCGCCAGGCATCGGTATTGGGGGTGTAGGGGAACATCCACTTGACGCTCACCTTGCCGTCCTCCAGATACTGGTCGACGATGTCGTACAAGCCATTATCCGGTTTTTTGGCCGATTTGAACGGGCAGGTGAAGCCCATGTTGCCCGAGGCCATGGCCATGGTGCCGGTTTCGCTGGTGGCGAGCCATTTCATGAAATCCAGCGTCGCTTTCTGATCGGCCTCCGACACCTGCGAGTTGACCACCCAGTAGTTCTCTGTACCGGCGCACAACCCCTGTTCCTCGTCGTTGACGCCGAAGTAGATGGGCAGATAGCCGATATTTTCCTTGCCGATAGCGGTGGCGTTAGCGTATTCCCACGTACCGTTCTGATAAAACACCGCCTTACCCTGCTGGAACTCCGCTACGGCGTCGTCGCCGGTTTTGGAGGTGAGGGTCTTGGGATCGGTGGCGGAATTTTGGATATACATATCCCACACCGCCTTGTAATTATCCAGATAAGTGCCGGCAATGGTCGCCGGCTGTGCGGTCACGTTGTTCTGCGTAAACTCATAGTACAGCGGCAGATTGGTGAGGTGGCCGGAGAAGCGCCAACTGGACGAGCCGTCCAACCCCGACGAGGTGAACGCATCAAAGCCCAGCTCGGCCGAGCGCGCGTGAATGTCCTCGGCGGCCGCCTTGAGCGAGGCGAAATCGGTGATATCCTCAATGTCGTAGCCGGCCTGCTTCAGCAGCTTTTTGTTGGTGATGAGACCGTACGCCTCATATACGAACGCCACGCCGTAGACGATATCGCCGTCCTTTAACGCGAAATCCTCCGAGATGAGCTCTTTGTGGATGTCGCTGTCGGTGATGTTGAGGGCGTAGCTTTTCCAGGCGGTCAGCCCTACCGGTCCGTTGACCTGGAACATGGTCGGCGGATTTTTCTTTTCGATCTCCACCGCCAGCGTTTGCTCGTAGTCACCCGAAGCGGCGGTGACCACCTTGACCTCTACACCGGTCTCTTCGGTGTACTTCTGTGCCAACGCTTGCCAGTCGCTGTCCGCTTCCGGCTTGAAGTTGAGGTAATAGACCTTGCCGGTCTCCTCCTTCATGTTGCCGGTGCAGCCGGCAAACAGACACAGTGTGAGACATAAAACGAGCGCGAGAGAACACCATTTTTTCATTATACATTCCTCCTTTTATTTACGGGGTCGTCCCCGATTGCCGTCTTATTGTAGGGGAGACCGCCGGTGGAAATTCGTAGAATCTTATGGGCGAATCGGCGGCGTTTTTAGGGGAACACCGTGGAATCCGCAGAAACCGTACTTTATCAGTATAGGCGGCAGCAAGGAATTTATGTATGGCGCATTGAAATGGCTTGCGGAAATTTCTCATTAAAAAAATCCCACCCTCTCGGGCAATGTCATTAAGTTTAGTTCGTCATTGCGAGGGAGCGTAGCGACCGTGGCAATCCGTAATGTTAAAGAACGGATTCTCACGTCGGGCTACGCCCTCCTCAGAATGACTAACTCTCTTATCTTAATGACATTGCCCTCTCGGGTGGGATTTTTTGATAAGCGTTACCCCGTGTAATCCTCCAGCGTGGCGGTCAGGGCGATATAGGTGTGTTCGGTCAGCTTGGGGAATACCGAGGTGACGGTGTCCGGCGCCGCCACCAGTGCGTCTTTGGTGGGACGGTCGGTGTGATGCAGCGCCCATTCCAACCGACGGGCAGCGGTCATGTTGGTCGTTTGCCATGCCGCCGCCAGCGCGGTTACGGTACGATGGCGGGTATATTTGGCACAAGCGGCGGTTTTGTTTACGTGGTCACGCATCCGCTTGTGCATATCGGTGGTAATGCCGGTGTACAGCGAGCCGTCGCCACACAGCAGCATATACACGTATGCCGGTTTTTCATTTGTTGGCATGGTCGCCCTCCGTTTTGCTTGTGATACGGTTATTATATCACAGGCAAAACGCGCGGTCAACCGCGCAGGTGATGGCGGTACAAGCCGGGGTCGGAATCGGGAATAATGGTGGCGTTGCAGGCGTGTTTGTAAAAATCGATCTTGCACGCGCCGCCGATGATGGCGTAGCCGTAGCCGTTATCACGCATCGCCTCCAGCGTGGTGAGCAGCAGCGCGGTGCCAACGCCTTGGCAGCGTTCCTCCTCCAGCACGCCGGTCGGACCGAAAAAGCCGAGTGCGGTGGCATCGTAGCACGCAAAACCGATTAGCTCGCCGGTTCGCTCATCCTTGCCGGGACGAACCGCCAAAAACGCCGAGCGCGGCCAGTTGGCGAACGCGCAGGCGGCCTCGCTGGCCCAGCTTTCGCGGAAATGCTTGGCCACCCATGCCGCTACACGATCCTTTTCCGGACCGATCGGCCGACGAATAACTACCCCCAATTTTTCCACACGGTCGCGCCATTCTCGCGCATCCGGCAGATTTTCATACAGTTTTACCAGCATATCGGGCTCCATAAAAAATCCCTCCTTTCGGCGTTAGTCTGTGCCGAAAAGAGGGATTTATGCTTGTATCGTGACGATCAGAATCGGAGTAGAACGCCTTCGCCGGCAGCCAGCGTGACGGTGAGCGTGCTGTCGCCCGGCACGAACGTGCCGTTCTCCCAATGGGCGATCGCGCCGTTGGCCTTCACGGTGAAGGTGGCCGCATTTTGGTAATCGCGGTTGACGAGATATGCCGAGCCGTCCTCAAAGAAGCCGATCACGGCGTTGCCGCCCTCAATGCTGTTTACCGGGCCGTAGCCGGCAAACGCCTTGGCGCCTGCTTCGAGCTCGCCGGTGTGGAATACCGCCGCCGAGGTGGTATTGAAGAGGTACTCGCCAATGGGCATGATGCTCTTGTTGATAGCCTGTACGTCGTAGTAATGCGGCTTTTTGTTGCCCTGCAGGTCGCACATGCCGTTATCCCATTGCCAGAATTCGTTGCCGCAATCCGGCGTCCAATAGGTGAAGTAGGAAATGCGGTGGAAGCCGTAGGCGAGGCACATGTTGACCTCCCACAGCAGCTCCGCACGGGTGAGGTTGCGGTAAGGGCCATGCTCTACCAGCAGCACAATGAGCATCTGCTCAAGCCCACTTTCCAAGCCGACGCGACGCACTTCTTCGATGTTTTCGAAGAATCCACCACGGTCCTCGGTCTTGCTGCAGGATTCGCGGATAAGGCGCTCGCGCTCGTCCTCGTTGCCGTCGTCGCCGCCAACCTTCTGACGGCCGAGGAAGTGATAATGGTCGTAGCTGAGAAAATGCGGCTCGACCTGCTGCACAAAGTGCTCAAGATGTGCGGTGTAATCGGTATCCCGCAACTGCTCCGGCGATGCGTAGTTCGGGAACAGATTGATGACCGTTTCTTTTTCGGGGGCATATTTTCGGAACGCTTTGACGATCTCGCCCAGAATGGGGAAAGCCTCGCTGTGCGGCTCGTCGCAGATGTCAAATCCTTCGACGTTATCAAAGGCGGCGTAGTCCTCCACCACCTGCTTGACCACCGCATCCACGTTGGCAAAATCGTTTTCGTTGTAGAGCTTGTGAATGCGCGGATCGCCCACGTCGGCGCGCAGACCGTATTTCTGCATGATCGGCAACGCCTGCTTGCTGATGGCGGTCTCTTGGTTGAGCTGTGCCAGTGTAATGCCGGAGGCGGCCATATCGGCAATGACTTCGTCTTGTACTACGTACTCAGGGTGAGGGCCGTAGAAAAAGGTAATGTCAAATCGTTTCATGGAAAATCGCTCCCTTCTTGCCGCCATTATACAGCAAGCAGAGAGCGATTGCAAGAGAAATTTACAGTGCGATGGCAACGGATGCCGCGAAGGCGATGGCGACGGCTATCCACGTTTTGGGTGTGACTTTTTCCTTGCGAAGTAGGTCCACCAGCGCCGATAGCACGATCACGCCGCCGGTGACGATGGGGTATTGCACCGAGGCCGGAACGTGCAGCAGCGCGAGCAGCAGCAACAGGTTGCCGCCGCAGGAGAATAATGCGTAGCCTACTGAAAACCCGACGGCTTTCAATGAGATTGTGAACGAGCGGTTTTTATCCAGCAGCAGGCTGACCAGACAGATGATCACCGTCATGGTGCGTCCCAAAAACAGATACGCGTTGCTGGAAACGGCGGCCTCGTGCCCTTGATGCAGCGTGGCCAGCACGCCGGACATTCCGTTTAGAAAGAACACCAGCAGGTAAAATTTGAGCGCCCCTTTTTTGGCGTGTCCTTTCTCTACCGTCAGCAGCAGAGAGACGGTGATGAGCAGGCAACAGAGCATGCCGGTCAGCTTAAGCTCTTCGCCCAGACAGATGCCGAGGACGTAGGGCAACAGCATACCGCCGAGCATCGCAAACATGGAATACATCGACAGATTGGCCACCGCAAACGCCTGAATAGAGGCGTAGGTGTATAGGATATTGACCGTCGCCGAGCCGAGCGCCAGCAACGCCGAAAACCACGAAAATTCCAGTGTAAAGCCGTTTAATGCCAGCATCAGCACCGCGCCGATGGCAGCAGCGATAAGGACGAAATGACGAGCGACCGGCCAGCCGCTGCCGCATTCGCGCTCATAGCCGCGGTTGAACACAAATTGCAGAGAAAACAGCACGGTGGCCGCGACGATCATAGCATAATGTATCATTACTTTTTACTGCCTTGTGTTGTTGCCATGGCGTGATAGCCGCTGTCGCTGTTTTTATCCTGCAGCCATAGCTGCAGCTGGCGGTCGTATACCGCATCGGGAATGTCCGGCGTGCCGCCCTTGCGCGTGGGCAGCAGCTGATCACCGGCCACCTCCGGATCGGTGCAGGCAACGTCGTTACGCCATTTTTCGCGTTCGGCCGGATCGCGCAGATTGGGGATGTCCATGGGGGTGCTGCCGTTTAAAATGGAACGGAACGCAAACATGCCCGGCAGGAACATATCCATGGCCTCGTACACGTCGATGACGTCGGCGTGTTTGTTGCCACGCAGGTATTCGATGAAATGATACATGGAATAGAAATCTGAGCCGGCATGACCAAATCCCTCAGCGTTTTCATCCAGCGGACGGGTTGGGTTGTACGATTCGGCGTTGCGATTGGCATACTCGCCGTCGAATTCGTCCGCCGAGACGTAGATGTACTCGATAGCACCGTCGGGGCAGTTGGGGCGACCGCTTTCCATGCGGCCCTTGGAGCCGTACAGCGAATACCAGATGGAATTGCGGTACAGTCCGCCGTGGATGCTCTTGACGATCGCACCGTTTTCCAGCGTGACCATCTCGATGCCGAAGCTGCCGCCCCGTGCGCCAACGCGTTCGCGGCGGGCGTTCTTGGTGCTCTCGATGCCGATAACCGACACCGGACGCAGCTTGGAGGCATGAATGACCGGTCCGAGCGAATGAGTACAATAGAAGGTGGAATACATATTGTTACGCCAGTGATCCTTCTCACCGTAGGTGATACTCGGCCAGATGGTCTCGCCGTTATGTACGTACTCGCACTCGGCGTATTCCAGCTCGCCGATCTTGTTTTCGGCATATAGCTTGGTCATTTCGGCGGTACACGGCATGTAGCAATAGTTTTCACCGTAGGCATACACCATGCCGGTCTGCTCCACCGCTTCGATGAGCTCTACCGCTTCCTTCATGGTCTGCACCGGCAGCACTTCGGAAAACACGTGCTTGCCCTCGTGCATGGCACGAATGGCAAACGGTGCGTGCTGATGGGCGTAGTTGGCTAGCACCACGGCATCCATATCGTGCTTGATGAAATCCTCAAAATTATCGTAGAAGGTAATATCCAGTCCCTCGGCGTGCTGCTTCTGTGCCTCAATAGCATCGGGCGATTTGTCGCAAATGGCGACCACTTTGGCGTTATCCGAGCGTTTGCAGTAGTTGATCATGCTGGTGCCGCGATAGGCTCCAAGCACACCGATCTTAATCTTTTTCACAATAACGGCCTCCTTTCGGTCCCCTTTAGTATAATGGCTATATAGCGGCTTGGCAACGGATAATTTCCATTTATTCATGGAAAATAGTTGACTTTTTGGGTGGCTGTCCGGTATAATGGCTTCAAGGAGGTGAGGCTGTGTACGATCGCAATTTGTGTTTGTTCGTGCCGTATCGGCAGGATTGCAAGGAGCTGTACGTGGCACATTTTGTGCTGGAAACGGAAGAAAATGACGATGCCGCGCTGCACACCGAATCGCTTTATAAGATGTATTACGTGTGTGAGGGGGCAGGCTTTTTGCACACGGTCGGGCGAGTGCAGCCTCTGAAGGTGGGGGATGTGTTCTTCACCTTTCCGGCCGAGCCGTTTGCTATCGAAGCCACCGACGGGCTGAAATACATGTACGTCAGCTTTTTGGGGACGCGCGGCAATCGGCTGCTGGATGCGCTGGGCATCGACCGCCGCCGCTGTTTGTTTCGTCACATGACAAAAGTGGGTAGTTTTTGGGAAATTTCGCTGAACACCGTCAGCGAGTTTACAGACCTGCTGGGGGAGAGTGTGTTGCTGTACACCTTTGCCTGCCTGGAAGAAAAACGGCATGCGGCCGGTGAACGGCCGAAGCCGGATGCTGCCCAGCGCATTAAGAAGTACGTTGAAGAGCATTTTTCGCATTTGGATTTCTCGTTGGAGACGGTTGCGCAGGCGCTTTCCTACAACAAAAAATACGTGTCTACAGTCTTTAAAAAGGCGATGGGCATGGGGGTAGTGGAATATTTGAATCTCATTCGCGTTCGGCATGCCTGCACGATGGCTGAGCAGGGGTTTACCAGCGTGAGTGATATCAGCCTGCGTTGCGGTTTTGTGGATGCACAGTATTTTTCCAAGGTCTTTCGCAAGCAGATGGGGATGTCACCCAGTACGTATATCAAAGCGCTGGCAGCAGAAAATAAGGGGTAAGTTTACGGAAACGAAAAAGCGTTGCCGTGTGAGTAATCTGTCAAGAATACAGGAGGATATAGAATGAAACATAACATTGGTCTTTATACACCGCCGTTGCCCAAAACCGAATCGTACCGGGAAACCATCGATCTTGCCGCCGAGTTCGGCGTGTCGACGGTGGAATGTCTCAGTTGTTTTGAGTTCGAGACCCCCGACCCGGAGATCGCCCGCTCCCTGCGCGCGTATGCCGACAGCAAAAACGTGAAGTTTTCCTGTCTGTCGGTGCATTGCAATCTGGCAGGGGAGAATGCGGCCGCCGCTATCGCCCGGGTGAAGGCGTACGCCGACGTGGCGGCTATTTTGGGGTCACCGTATCTGCATCACACCATTGTGTGCGAGGACCGCGACCCGGAAAAGGTACTGCCTTACCGGGAGAAATACTTTGAACAAGGTGTCCGCGCGGTGAGAGAGATCTACGATCACGCCGCCGCAAAAGGGATTCGGACTATCTATGAAAACCAGGGGTATTTGTTTAACGGCGTGGAAGGCTTCGGCCGCTTTTTGAAGGAAGTCGAGCGAGACGTCGGCGTGATTGCCGATTTTGGCAACAGCGTGCAGATGGGCGAGACGATCGTGGATTTTGTCAAAGCGTTTGCGCCGCGTATTTGCCACGCTCATTTAAAGGACGTTATCCTCACGGACGATGATCCGACCGGCACCGGCCTGAAAACGTTGGATGGTCGGTATAAGCACGAGGTGCGGCTGGGTACCGGTGAGGTGCCGTTTGGCGAAGCGGTGGCCGTTTTGCGCGAAGCCGGATATCGGGGCTACTACACGGTAGAGGCACGCACGGCTACAAACGATCCGGCAGAGCTGGGCGAGTTGCTTCGCTGTGCCGATGTGTTGGTCAATACATAATGAAAAAAGGACGCCCGGACGGTTGAGCCGGATGCGCTCATTCAATTCTGCTTGAGAAACAGGCAATTGCATACGTTAAACAACTCCTTCGGGCGGTATTTTTAAAGAATGTCTACATACACGCTCGATATACACGTTGCAACAAAAACTTGCAACGGCGGGTGGTTGGTGGTACAATGAGTGAGAGCAATAAGGAGATGAGCCGTGTCAATTACGAGGCGTGTGCGGCACGCAAGCGTCTGGTCACCGTGCCGGGGCCGGACACGGGCTGAGCTATCCGGTATGGCCGGAACGCTATTTGCAGGAGGTACGCGAATTTTTCGGGCCGGAACTGGCGGCACCGTAACGCGGGAGGCAGACTATGCGAATTGGTATTGGGCAAGGGGCGCTTGGTCGTTTTGGCGATCAACGCTATGAAAAAGCCCGTGAGCTGGGATTTTCGACGGTGGATTTCGGTGCCGCCGAGACTAGCCGCGGCATTTATCTGCTTTCGGAAACGGCATTTCTAGCCGAGCTGACGGCGGAAAAGGAGCTGGCGCATCGGGCCGGCATCGAGATCTATCAGCTACATGGGCCGTGGCGCTGCCCGCCGCAGGATGGCACACCCGAAGACCGCGCCGAGCGTATGGAAAA
>JAFUPS010000128.1 GCA_017481085.1 Clostridia bacterium
ATACAAATTCCATAGCAGCCAACGGCGGCGGCGCTTTGCGGCCGCTTTTTTGCAGGCGAAGATATCCTCCGGCGGCCAATTCGGCACGAAGTTCATCCAACTCACGCACCGACCGGGCACGCGACAGCGCATCAAACACCGTTTCCAGATAGCGAAGCTCTTCTTCCCCGGCGGCGATCTGCTCGGCCAACACGCGCTCGGCCGTCTGTGCCTTGCGATAATCCTTGTAATACCGCTGAGCATTTTGTGCCGGTGACAATGACGGATCGAGCGGAATGGTGATGGTGGCACATTCCGGATCAAAATAGTTGATGACAGTAGCGTGATCGGCGCCGTGCGGAATGGCGTGCAGGTTGGCGTTGATCAGATCTGCCCATATCCGCTTGGTCTCACGCTGGGCCGAACGCTCCAGATCCTGCTTTTGATAGCCGATCTTGCGTGAAATGCGGTCGGTTGCATTGGTCAGCACACGCAAAATATCGTGTGACTGTTGACGCAAACGGTCGGATTCGTCCTTTTCGGCATAAAACATATCCAATAACACGGAAAGGTTTTCTACTTCACAGCCGTATGCAGATAACCCGTATTGTGTGATGGGCATAAAACTGAAATCAAGGGGTAGGTTTTTGTCTTTAAAAAGAATGGTCGGTTTGCGGAATTCTCCTGTAATTACGGCGGTTTTTAAACGGCGGAGATAATCGGCCAAGCGCTCGATATCGCGGTCGGTCAACTCGTTTGCCGGCGTATCAGCACCTCTGGTGACAAGGTGAGAAACTTCACGGCAAATCAGCGGCGAAAGCCCCTGCAGCGTCCTGCCGACGGCAATTGACAGCGGCCATTCGCCGGAATGGGCAACCGCTTCGGCGGCTTGTTCGGGCGTAATATCCGCCAGCTCCAACCGATCGCCGATGGCCGGCGGTAGTTCATAGGGTAAGCCGGGCAAAATCGGACGAGGAGACGTGCTATCGAAATCTACGCGACGAACGGCATCGATGATGCGCCCGTTATCCCCCACCAAAATCAAGTTGCTGTTCCGCCCCATCAGCTCGGCCGCCATCGTTAGACGCACGCGGTCGCCCAGCTCGTTCAAGCCCTCGAAATCGAAGTACAGAGCGCGCTCCCAGCCATACTGACGAATGCCCAGGAACTTGGCACCGGTTAGATGCTTGCGCAACAACATACAGAGCATCGGCGGTTGCGCCGGGTTTTCCGGCAAATGCTCGGTAATATGCACACGCGGTGCCTGCACACGCGAGGACATCCGCAGCTTATAACTGCCCTTTATACCGCGCATCCAAAAGATCAGCTCATCCCGAGAGGGTTGATGGATCTTATCGACACGGGTACCGGCCAGCGTTTGTTCCAGTTCCCCACGCAAGCACGCGAGAAACGCACCGTCCAGTGCCATACAACGTTCTCCTTAACCGATGGTAATATACGGCTCTCCAATATCGTAGGTCAGCCACTCCACAGCCGGACACAGCTCACGCAGGCGTGCGGTAAGCGGCTCGATCACCGGCTGCTCGGTGGCGTAATGACCTGCTTCGACCAATGTCATAGAAATTTCGTCAATATAGTGGTTATGGCGGATCTCGCCCGAAACCAGCACCTGCGCACCGGCCGCTTCGGCGGCACAGGCAAATTCTCCGCAAGAGCCGCCGCCCACCGCCACAGTGGTAATCGGCTCGCATCCCTTATGCAGGCGCACCGGCGTGCCGAGCTTTTGCGCACAATGTGCGGCAAATTCTTCAGCCGACAACGGTTGCGACAAATCGCCAAGCTTTAAAAAGGGCTCGTCACAGGAGCGGATGTTTTGCAAATCCAAGGCCGCCGCAAGGCAGTCCCCCACGCCGCCGTCACAAATATCCAAATTGGTGTGCGCGGCAATGGCGGCGATGCCGCTTTGCGCCAACTGATAGCTGGGCATTGTTGGATGCAACGCAGAAAGGGCGTGAAAAATGACCGGATGGTGCGAAACGATCAGCTCTGCCCCCACGGAACGCGCGTAGTCGATAGCACCGGCGGTGATATCCAGCGTGACCACGGCTTTGCTGACCTCCGCCTCCGGCGAGCCGACCAAAAAGCCACTGTTATCCCATTTTTGGGCTTCGGCAAACGGTGCGAAAGAATCGATCACCGCAACGATTTCTTTGACTCTCATGATAAGAATTCCTCCAATTTTTTGAGGATAGCGCGCAGGCGATCCAGTTCCTCCCGATCGCCACTGCGAAGTTGACCGTTATAACGTTTTTTCAGCACCGCCTGTCGCAGTAGCAACCACTCGCGGTCGGCTGTGGCGCTTAGTCCGCCGATCACGTAAGCGGCTTCGTCAACGATCGGCGGAGTATCCTCCCATACGGCATCCATGCAGACGTACCAATGACCGCCCTCGCAGACGGTCAGTTCGCTCACAATGCGGTAGCCGTTAGTGAGCAGATATCGCCGCAGCTCCTCCGAGCGTGACATTGGCTGGAAAACGTAGTGCAACGCCCGATCCTTCGCCCACGTGCAGGCCTCCAGAATGGCGGCGATCGTCTCGCCCCCCATACCGGCGATAGCAATATCGTCCACCTCACCGGCCGTTATCGGTTGCAGTCCGTCTCCCAAGCGGCAGTCGATCACCGATGAAAACCCGGCCTCCGCTACTGCGCGCCCGGCATTTTCCAGCGGACCCTCGCGCAGGTCGCAGGCAATGGCAGAAGGACAGATACCCTGTGCCACCAGCCAGACCGGCAGATAGGCATGGTCGGTGCCGATATCGGCCAGGCGTGCGCCACAGCGCACCAGTCCGGCAACAGATTGTAAGCGTTTATCCAGCATAGTGTATGTTCCTCGATGTCAAAAAAGGCGGGAATTCCCCGCCTCTTTTCTGTTTATGCTCAGCCGTTCATGTGTGCGTTGAGCTTTTCGACCAGCTCATCAACGTCCACACCGTGAACTGCGCAGGCTTCCTCCAGCGTTTCGCTACGTGCGGAGGGGCACCCCAGGCAATGCATGCCCATTTCGAAAAAGTACTGAGCCGTAGTATTGTCGGCATCCAGGATGTCGCCAATCACGCTGTTTTTGGTGATTTCCATTATCGTATCGCTCCTTTGCATTGATTTTACGCTACTATTATATCCCAAACCGTCGTACTTTGCAAGTGTTTCTGTTGACATTTTCTTTAAATCGGTGATATAATAATATGGATCTGGAAGGAGGTGCCCTTATGTTACTTGCTATCGACATGGGCAACACCAATATTACGCTTGGCGTTTACGATGGACAGGAGCTGCGGTTTGTATTCCGCATTGCTACCGATATTGCCCGTATGCGCGATCAGTATGCCGCCGATATGCTGGCTATCTTCCGGCTGCACGAGCTGGAGGCACAGCAGTTTGAGGGCGCTATCGTCAGCTCGGTTGTGCCGCTGCTTGACCGCACCGTCTGCGACGCGGTAGAAATGATCACCGGCAAGCGTCCGCTGTTGGTGGGACCGGGCACCAAAACCGGTATCAACATTCGCATCGACAATCCTGCACAACTGGGCGCCGATTTGCTGGTTGGCGCGGTGGCGGCGGTCTCGAAATTCGGATCGCCGTGTGTGGTGTGGGATCTCGGTACAGCCACGACCGTTTCGGTGGTAGGCGAAAACAATACCTTCCTCGGCGGCGCGATCATGGCCGGTGTAGCCACCGCCGTGAAATCGCTGGTCTCCAATGCATCGCTGTTGTTTGACGTCAGCATGGAAGCCCCCAAATCGGTTATCGGCGCAAACACCACCTCCTGCATGCAATCGGGCTGCATTTACGGTACCGCTGCAATGATCGACGGCATGAACCGTCGCATCTTCAACGAGCTCGGCTACGAAACGCCCATTGTGGTGACCGGCGGATTGGCGCGGGACATTCTTCCCCATTGCCAGGGACGGCTGTATTACGACGACAATCTGCTGCTCGAGGGCCTGCGGATCATCTACGAGAAAAACAAAAAATAACAGACAATGCTCCTTATATCGGTGACCGGCATGGTAGCCGAAATCTCGGCGCTGTAGCCATACGTGACCGTATAAGCGGCGGTCTGTTTACATAGATATTCTAAAAATGCGCTGTATCCGAAACGGTCGGAACAGCAGCAAGGAGTGAACGCAAATGTCTCATGCAAAAATTCTGAAGCTGGTGCAGATGGCGCTGTTGTGCGCCCTCATCATCGTCCTGCAGCAGATCGTCATCCCGCTTCCCGGTGGTTTGACGCTGTCGCTGGTGCTCATCCCCATTGTGGTGGGTGCCGTGTTGCTTGGCCCCTCTGCCGGTGCTATTCTCGGCGGTGTGTTCGGCCTGGTGGTGACTTCTCTGGTGATTACCGGTCGTGCCGGTGAGTTATCCACGATGATGTGGATCGCCAACCCTGTGATGACGGTGGTCATCTGCCTGCTCAAGGGCATCGCGGCCGGTTTGATTGCCGGACTCATTGCCAAAGCGTTGGCCAAAAAGAAGTATCTCGGCATCGTATTGGCGGCTGCGGCTGCACCTATCGTCAACACCGGCATCTTCCTGTTGGGGCTGTTTACCTGCTTCTACGGCGTGATGCAGGAATTTGCCGATAAGATCGGCATGGCCGGCACGTCGATGATCTACTTTGCGGTAGTCGTACTTGTCGGTGTCAATTTTCTGGTCGAATTTGCCGTCGATCTCGTCTGCTCGCCGGCCATCGTTCGTGTGGTCGATGCGGTAAGAAAAAACAAGTAAACACAAAAAAAACGCCCGGCATTACGCCGGGCGATTTTTTTACAGCAACCAGATGGGCAGTTCCTCGTAGGTAGTGCCAACATCGCTCTTTTTGGCCGGAGCCGGAGCCGGTTTCGGCTCAGCCACAGCCGGAGCGGCTTTGGGCGCGGCCGGTTTCTTCGGCGCGGCCGGCTTTTTGGCAGCCGGTTTCTTGGTGGTGGACGCAGAAGTCGTTTTCTTCGCCGCCGGCTTCTTGGCGGCCGACTTCTTTTCGGCCGGAGCCTTCACTTCTTCCTTAACCTCTTTTACCTCTTCCGCTTTCTTGGCGGCCGGCTTTGTGGTGGCGGCATCCGCCGCACGGGCAATACTGCTTTTACCGATCGACACGGGACAAGACCTCCTCTGTTAATTTACGATATTCTGCGGCAGACCGGCTGGACGCTTTGTACGCCTCGACCGGCTTGCTGTTATCCTGGGCCCACTCGATATTCGCATCGACGCGAATATACGATTTGAACAGATAGACGTTATCCAGCTCGGACAGCGTTTCAAACGTCTGTTTAAAGTAATTCTTTCGCTCGTTGACCTTGGTGACCGCAATACCCAGCGTTTGCAGGTCGGGGGCGATCTCCTTGACACGGGCTACGAAATCGAACAAATTGGCCAGACCGAACAAGCCCCACGGCGATGCCTCCACCGAATGAGCAGATAATCGGACGCGCACAGAATGTTCATCACCCAACCGCCAAGCGTGGGCGGCGTATCCAGCAGGATGAAATCGTATTTCCCGGATGCCTTGATATTCTCCAGCGATTTACGGAGGATGAACTCGCGCTGCCATTTGGTGAACAGATCGAACTCGATCTGGCTCATCAGCGTGGAAGACGGGATGAGATCGAGGTTTTCATACGGTGTGGATACGACGTAATCGGTGAGATCTTTTTGGTCACGTATGGCGTAATACAGATTTTTCTCCGATTTTGCCATGTCCAGCACCTCTTCTTCCCCGAAGAAAGAGAGAGACAAATTAAGCTGCATATCGCCATCCACCAGCAGCACACGATATCCCATGGTGGAAAGTACGTAGCCAATGTTGGCGCAGGTGGTGGATTTGCCGCTGCCGCCTTTATTGTTGGCAAAGCAAATAGTCACGGTTTTACCCATAAGACATCCTCCAGACAACAAGATATAGTATTATTTTACTATGTTTTACCCTATATGTCAATAAATAGTAAGAAAAAAGAGAGGATGAAAGGCAGGCCGCGAAGCAAGCAAGCGTTCAGAGCAGCAGGATTTGACCGCTTGATCTACAAAAAGCGCTCACCCCGGCGAGAGCGGGGTGAGTTATTGGGGAATTTAGCTCATAAACCTCTCTTTAACCTTGCTCCTTATGGAGCAGAGTCAAGCGCATACTGAAAAATACTTGTGTAATTCTCACCGTCATATTGATAGATATCAACAACCCCAAATCTACCAGTATATTTCCGATAAAAAATTACTTCAAATTGAGTATCAAGATTCACATCGGCAATAAATACAGCAAATTCATCAGATTTGACGGGAGCGCTTCTCTCAACAGCAAGATTATACTGCTGATTTTCTTTGGTGATTTGTAAATCGTAATAGTAATACTCTTTACCGTACAGCTCTGCAGGGATAAAAGTCCAATGTACTGTTTCTAAATCTCCGTCCAAATCAAGATCTACAACGATTTTCTGTCCCTCAAATGAGATGGCCTTCGGGAAAATATCGATCTGACTATAAGTACCCAACAGCCAGCGGCATTCTCCGATATTTTTTTCTAGTTCAACGCGTACCTCGACGATTTCATCAATGATTCTGCCCTCGCCAGAACAAATAATTTGTTTGCCCTTGACATCATGTAGGCGGCCTGAATTGTCAACAAAAACACAGGGAGATGGCACAAAAATAGAGCTATGGACATTGCTTACGGTGTTAAACTGATAACTCGATAAATCCTTGCCATTATATTGATAATCGTCTACAGAGTATTGAACTCCATCATTAAATGAACACAGAACATATGCTTGATCGAGAAAATTCGTCTTATCAATAAACAGTATAGGCAGAATATTGGTGTTTTTTGTAAAAGAGGTAGTGGTTGTCGACGGCTCGGCGGAACTGGTAGATAAAACAGTCGTAGGGTTATAATCCGGATGAGGTTGCGAATAGCAGCCACATAAGAAAACAATCGATAACAGTAACCCGACTGCTAATTCTCTTGATTTATGCATAATCATCTCTCCGATCCCAAAGCGAATATATATGTCAGTTCAGCTATCGTCCATTCGACCGTCACAATTCCGCCTTTCCATAATCCAGCGGATTACCGAGTTTTTCGTAAAAAGGTCTTGGTATCCGTCGCCGTCGCTACACCGTTATTGTCGTAGGCGTACACAGCACGTTATAAAGACAAAACGACCTCCGGAAGAGCCGGAGGTCGTTATCATTGTTCATCTGTGAAATTGTATCATTTGGGACTTCGCCGTTAGATGAAGATAAGACACACACTGACATCTTCCACCAACATTATATCGAAAAAACAGGGGCATTGTCAAGGAAATAATTCTTATAGCTACTTAAGTCTGCCCTTCTTCGGTTGTTTCTTCTTCCGTTGCTGCCGCTTTCTTTTCGCGGCGGGATATATCCTCGGACAACAGGTGATACACTACCGCCACCAGCGGCACAGCCAACAGCATGCCGCCAATACCGAGCAGGCTGCCACCGACTGTAACGGCCACCAGCACCCACAGCGCCGGCAGTCCCAGTGATTTACCGACCACGCGCGGATAGATAAGGTTGCCCTCTAACTGCTGCAGGACAACAATGAATACCACAAACAGAAGTGCCTTAAGCGGCGATACGGTGAGGATCATCACCGCGCCGACACCGGCACCAATGAAAGCACCGGCGATCGGAATGAGAGCCGTGAAGCCAATCAATGTGCCGATCATCATCGCATACGGGAAACCGCAGATCCACATACCGAGCACGCACAGCACACCCAAAATCACCGCTTCGGTGCACTGACCAACGATAAAGCGGCGGAAGCTGTCGTTGGCGGCACGAGCAACGTACAACGATTTATCCATCCATTTCGGGCGCAGATAAGACTTCATCACGCGCAGGCATTGCTGTTGCAGGCGTTCCTTGCCGCTGAGCAGATAGACGGCGAAAATGATACCGATAAATGCCGTGGTAATGCCGGAAAATACCGACGTGACCACCGATACCACCGTTGTGGCGGCGTCGCCAATGCCGGACAGCAGAAAGTCGATAGCGGTCTTGGCGGTCTCTTCCCAGTTGACGGCAGCCAATTGCGCAACGAAGTTTTCCGGCAGCAGGTTTTTCACCGTCTCGCTTTGCAGGAAACGATCAAGCGCCGGCGGAATCTCGGCAATGAGGAATTGCAGACAGGAGATCAACTCCGGGATGACCAGCCACACCACTGCCGTTACAATGACGGCCAGGGTAAGAAATGCCGCCAGCAGACACACCGGGCGCCGGCTTTTGCATACTTCTTTTTTGGGGAAATAATGGCGCTCATAAAAGCTCATCGGCAGATTGAGCACGTAGGCAATGACCAGCCCCACAAACAACGGCGTGGCGGCACCAGCCAACAGCGTTAAAAAGCCGGCAACGGCGCTCCAATAATAGATCGCCAAAAACAGCAGAAACACAGCGATGCCAATATGCAGAAGCGTCTTTTTCTCAATTTTCATTCGACGGTTCCTCTTCTCTGTAACAGCATTCTTTTAAAAAAGGCACTCACACGGAGTGCCTTTTTTGTTTCTTAACCGCCGATCTGACCGTGCAGACCGGTTGCGTTGACTACCGCCAGCAAGCGTTCCATATGCTCGTTCGAGGGCGGCTCGATCTCGGGCAGGGTATATTCTCGCCCCAGCCAACGGTATTTATCCGTGCCGAACGCATGGTACGGCAACAGGTGCAGTTGTTCCACACCGCGCAGGCGGGAAGCAAACTGTGCAATCGCACGGATCTCTTCTTCCGTGTCGTTAAAGGTCGGGATGACCGGAACACGGATGATGAAATTGTCGCTCATATCCGCGATGAGCTTGGCGTTTTCCAGCATTTTTTCGTTGTGCTGGCCGGTGTAGGTATAGTGCTTTTCGGAGTTCATGTGCTTGATATCCATCATCACCGTGTCGATATGCGGCACCAGGCGACGGACCGTTTCGGCCGACGCACACGCCGTGGTTTCGATCGCGGTGTTGATGCCACGCTCATGGGCTTCCATGAAAAGCGCCTCGGCAAAATCCGGCTGGCACATCGATTCACCGCCCGACAGCGTCATGCCGCCGCCCGAGCGACGGTAGAAGATGCGGTCCTTTTCGACCTCTTCCATGACCTCCCCGACCGTCACGTCACGGCCAACCGTTTCGATCACGCCGTCTTTGTTCATGGTTTGGATATCGTATTCCTGCGATTCCGGATTGCAACACCAGCGGCAACGCAGGCGGCAACCCTTGAGGAACACGATAGAGCGGATGCCCGGACCGTCATGAACGGAAAAACGCTGAATATCAAATATTCTGCCTTTTACTTCCGTCAGTTCCATCAAAATCCTCCCTGCTCGGTACGCTTGATGATATCGTCCTGCAAGGACTTGGACAACGTGGTAAACAGTGCGCTGTAGCCGGCAACACGCACCACCAGGGACTTATAGTTCTCCGGGTGGGCCTGCGCATCCAGCAGTGTGTCGCGGCTGACGACGTTGAACTGCATGTGACTGCCCTTCTGATCGAAGTAGCCGCGCACCAGCGCCACAAAGCTCTCGAGTCCGGCACGGCCCTTGAGTGCAGACGGATGGAACTTCATGTTATACAGCGTACCGTTAGAGCAGATGAAGTGATCCAGACGGGAGACCGAGTTGGCCGCCGCAGTCGGACCGCTCACATCGCTGCCGGCGGACGGCGATACGCCATCTGCCACCGGGGTGAAAGCCAGACGACCGTCCGGCGTGGCACCCGTCTGCGCACCCAACGGCACGTTGGCGGATACCGGGTACAGACCGGCCTGATACACACCGCCACGCGGGTTGGTGTACTGCGTCAGCGGACGGGTGTAGACGTAACCTGCGCGGCGCGCCATAGCGTCGATCGCCGGTTTATCGTTACCGAATTTATCAAGTGCGCGGATATCGGCCAGCAGCTTTTCGTAGCATGCCTTCTGATCCGGCGTGGCTTTGTTGGTGGCAATCTCGCGATAGATCTGCACGATCTGCGCGTTATCGACCGACACGCCCTTTTCAGCCAGCTCCTTGACCACCGTAGCGGTCAGCTTCTGCGCCCAGGCCGCATCCATATCCTGCCCGTAGTTATGCTCCATGGCATCCTTGAAATCGGACAACGAATATTTACGCTGTTCGAACACCAGCGTCTTAATCGCCCACATAGCATCGGCAACGTTGGCAACACCAAAGCCCTGCGGACCGGTGAAGTTGTAGCGTGCGCCGCCCTCCTGCATCGATTTGCCGTTGGCGATGCAATCATCCACCATGCACGACTCGAACGGTAACGGACACAGCTCGGCGTGTGCAACGTCGATAGCGTTATCGGCATTGACCATCAGCTTTATCATGTAGTTCATCTGCTCTTCATAAGCAGCAAAGAACTCCTCAAACGAGCCCATCTCGCTCACCGGCTTGGTGCGCGGACCGATCTGCACACCCTGATCGACACCGGACGAGAACACCAGCTCCAGCGGACGGCACATGTTGAAGAACGCCGCGTCGTGCCAACCGTCGGTCTTATGCGGAGATTGCGGCTCCACGCAACCGATGATGTTGTAGTCGCGCGCTTCTTCCATGGTTTCGCCGTGCTCCAACAACTGCGGAATGATGACTTCGTCGTTATAGTAGGCCGGCAGACCGATACCCGTGCGCGTCAGCTCGGCGGCTTTGATGAGGAATTCGTGCGGCGTGCCGTTCCACACGCGCACCGACAGCGACGGCTGCGGCAGATGGACGTGGCGCGATGCCTCGATGCACATAAACGACAGGTCGTTGGTGGCATCCAGACCGTCGGCATCCTGGCCGCCGCAAATGAGATTCTGGAACATACTGTAGCCGGCAAAGCCTTCAGCCGATGCGGCATCGCGGACCTTATTGAGGTCGTTGAGCTTGATCCAAACGCAATCGATCAGCTCCTGTGCGTATTCCATGGTGATCTTACCGGCGGCCATATCGGCGGCGTAGTAAGGATACATGTACTGGTCGAATCGACCGGGCGAAATGGAGTGACCGGACGATTCCACCTGCACCAGCAGCTGCACAATCCAGAAGGACTGGCAGGCCTCGTAGAAGGAGGTGGCACCCTCGGCCGGAACGCGCTCGCAGTTTTTGGCGATCTGCTCCAGCTCGGCGGCACGCTTGGCGTTGGGCTCGCTCTTGGCTTTCATGTGGGCCAGCTCGGCATAACGGGCGGCGTATTCGCACACCGCATCACAGCTAAGGATAACGGCCTGCAGGAATGCCGAACGGCGGTTATAATCCCCGTCGCTCACCGAACACTTAGCCAGCGCAGCCTCCGCTTCGCGGCGGATACCGTGGAAGCCCACGCGCAACACCTTGCCGTAATCGACCGTCACGTGGCCAATGCCGTTATAGTAGTAGTTACCCGGCGTGAAGATGTTGTGGTCAATAGCCTGTCGAGCCTCCGGTGCCATATAAGCAAACGCACGCTCGCTGCTGGTCTTGCCCTTCCAATAGGAATGCACGCCGCGCAAGGCTTTCTTGGTCTCCTCCGACACGTAGAACGGATCGGCCGAGCGAGTACCAACCGTTTCCAGCTCAGACTCCAGCCACTCCCACGAATATTCCGGGAAGGTCTGGCAGCTACGCGGCGCCTTGGACGATGCACCGACGACCAGCTCGTGATCGCGGATGGTGATTGGAATGTTCTTCAAAATATGCGCAAACGCCTTCGCACGGCGGGTGATCATCGGCTCACCCTCCGTGGCTTTGTACGATTCGGTAATCAACAACGCACGATCCGGCTCGATCTGCGGCTGATCGCGGAACAGATTTTCGATCAACAGACCGATACGTTCGGATTTCGGAAGTTCGCCTTTAAAAGTCCAGCTCATACGAATGATCCTCCTTGAAAACGTTCTTAAAACACATAAAGTGATACTTGCCCTTTTACAGTTAGTTATATTATAATACGCGCGTGCACAAAAGTCAACAGAAAACCACAAAAAGTTTGCAAAAAACAAACTTGATCTTTACAAAATTGATACCTTCTTTTTGATCGAAAACGGTTGTTTTCGATCGGAAAATGTGGTAAAATAGCGGCAAGCTCAAACGGTAGCCCTATTTGTCAATCAAGGAGTGTCTTAACGTGGATGTTTTAGCCCCGCTTATACGGTTTTTAACACCGGAAATGGAACGCCCCGGCATGTATGGATGGTTTCATCTGTTGTTCTTCGCCCTCTCGATCATCGGTGGGATCTTGCTGTGTCGCTACATCAAACCGAGCGAAAAGAACGTGCGCATCATTCTGCTGGCCACCTCTGTCACCGTCATTCTGTTGGAGCTCTACAAGCATTTCGTATACAGCTTTGAAATTAACGACGCCGGCAAGGTCGTTTTTGATTATCAATGGTACATCTTCCCGTGGCAGTTCTGCTCCACGCCGATGTTTTTCGGCTTGTTCGCCGGGCTGACCAAAGGCCGCGTACATAGAGCATTGTGTGCCTATCTGGCTACCTATGCGCTGTTTGCCGGTACGAGTGTGATGGTTTACCCCTCCACGGTGTTTATCAGTCTTATCGGCATCAATATTCAGACGATGGTGTGCCACGGCTCGATGATCACGGTAGGCGTGTATCTGCTGTATACGCAATACGTTAAAAACGAACACAAGACCATTCTGCATGCGTTGCCGGTATTTATCGGTGCCGTGACGGTGGCGGCCATCCTGAACGAGATCGCCTACCGCGTGGGATTGCTGGAGACCGAGAACTTTAACATGTTTTTTATCAGCCCCTATCAGGATCCGCATTTACCGGTGCATTCGCTGGTACAGCAATACGTACCGTTCCCCTGGTGCCTGGGCCTATACGTCCTTGGCTTTACGGCCGCCGGATACATCCTGTTACTGATTGCCATGGGCATCCGCAAGCTATTCACCAAGAAAACCGCATAAGAAAACCGCCGGTCATAGCGACCGGCGGTTTTTATTATACCTTGCGTGTGTAGTCGGGCAGCAACAGCGGCGATACCGTGGCATCGGTATGACCGCC
>JAFUPS010000129.1 GCA_017481085.1 Clostridia bacterium
AGCAACTGCCCGATCTGGATGCGGTCATCGTGCCGATCGGCGGCGGCGGACTGTGCGCCGGTGTGGCGTTTGCTATCAAATCGCTCAACCCGAACTGCAAGGTCTACGGCGTGCAGGCGGCCGGTGCGCCGTCTATGCGCGACGCGCTGGTGAACGGCGAGATCGCCACACTGCCGGCGGTCAAGACCATTGCAGACGGCATTGCGGTCAAGCGCCCGGGCGACAAGACCTTCGAAATCATCCGTCAGTACGTGGATGAGGTGGTCACAGTCACCGACGACGAGGTGGCTACCGCGATTTTGGCACTCATCGAGCAACAGAAGCTTATCACCGAGGGTGCCGGTGCGGTTGCTGTGGCGGCGGCCATGTTCCACAAAGTGCCGATTCAGGGCAAGAAAGTGGTTTGTCTGCTGTCCGGCGGTAACATCGACGTGACCATTTTGTCCCGCGTGATCAGCCGTGGTCTGCTCAAGACCGGCCGCAGCGCGGATATTACGGTGGCGCTGACCGATAAACCCGGTCAGCTGTCGGCGGTGTCCAAGATCGTGTCCGATCTGGGCGGCAACGTGGTCGGCGTGTTCCACGACCGCACCGAGCTGGATGCCGATATCACCGGCTGTTATCTGCGGTTGGTACTGGAAACGCGTGACGAAGCACACGTCTGTCAGATCCGCGAAGCGATCGAGGCAGCCGGCTTCCAGCTGATGTAAGGGGGAGAATGTGATGGAAAAGATCTATACGTCCACCGCTCCGGCGGCCATCGGGCCGTATTCGCAGGCGGTAGTCACCGGTAATCTGGTGTTTACCTCCGGTCAGATCGCGATTGATCCGGCGACCGGCAACGTGGAAGCGACAGATATCGTCGGCCAGACCGAGCAGGTGATGAAGAACCTCGGTGAGGTGTTGAAGGCGGCCGGCTCGTCGTATGAGCAGGCGGTCAAGACGACCTGTTTTCTCGCCGATATGGGCGATTTTGCCGCGTTCAACGAGATCTACGGCAACTACTTCACCGGCAAGCCGGCGCGCTCCTGCGTGGCGGTCAAGACCCTGCCGAAGGGCGTACTGTGCGAAGTGGAAGTTATCGCGGAGATTTCATAAATACCAAAAATGCAGCAGGAAACACCGCCTGCTGCATTTTTTTTGCAAAATTTTTATTGTTTCGCTGCATTTTCTACTTGCAATTATCCCAAAAGTTGTGTATAATTTGTATTAAGTAGGATTATGTCATTCTATATCTTATACCCACCTGGTTGAGTTTGGAAAAAGGGAGAAGTGAATTATGTCTGTCAGACTGTTTCAGGGTATCGTGTATCAGATGCGTGAAGTGATCGATCGCACCATCGGTGTTATCGACGAATCTCTCAACGTGATTGCGTGCAGCGATCTGGGGCGTATCGGCCAGCCGGTCGAAGGCTTGAGCTCCGAGTCGTTTGCGGTCGCCGGTGCGTTTGAGGTAGGCGGCATAACCTACCGTGCGTTTGGCGCCGAACCGCACAAGAACTATCTGCTGTTTGTGGAAGGTGCGGACGAGGAGGCATCCCGCTATGCGGCGTTGCTGGCCATCTCGCTGACCAACATCAAACAGTATTACGACGAGAAATACGATCGCGGCAACTTTATCAAGAATATCCTGCTCGATAACATTCTGCCGGGCGATATTTATCTCAAGGCGCACGAGTTGCGCTTCAACAGCGAGGCAACCCGCGTGGTCATGCTCATCCGTGTGCAGAACCACAGCGATATCTCTACCTACGATGTGATCCAGAACCTGTTCCCGGAGCGCAATAAAGATTTCGTTATCAGCATCAACGAAACGGATATCGTGCTGGTGAAGGAGATCCGCCCGGATACCGAGAGCAAGGATCTCGAAAAGCTGGCCCGCTCCATCGTGGATACGCTGGGTAGTGAGTTCTATACCTACGCCAACATCGGTATCGGTATGACGGTCGAAAGCATCAAGGATCTGGCCCGTTCCTTCAAGGAAGCGCAGGTTGCGCTGGAGGTCGGCAAGGTGTTTGATACCGAAAAGACCATCGTCAGCTACGATAACCTCGGCATCGCACGTCTGATCTATCAGTTGCCGACCACGTTGTGCGAGATGTTCCTGCGTGAGGTGTTCAAGCGCGGCTCCATTGAATCGCTCGATCAGGAAACGCTGTTTACCATTCAGCGGTTCTTTGAGAATAACCTGAATGTGTCCGAGACCTCGCGTAAGCTGTTCGTGCACCGCAACACGCTGGTGTACCGTCTCGAAAAGATCAAGCGTCTCACCGGCCTTGACCTCCGCGAGTTTGACGATGCGATCGTGTTCAAAGTGGCGCTGATGGTGCAGAAGTACCTCAAAGCAAACCCCGTGAAATACTGATTTTGTAAAAAAGAGCGCCGTCCGGGATTCCGCCGGCGCTTTTTATTTGAAAGAGAATTCTTACAAATTGGCAATGTTTGCAGACTTGCCGGGATGGCAGTTTGTATGGTATAATAAAGAAAGTTTACGAAAAAAGGAGGAGTCTTTGTGATCGAGTTTAACGGCGTTCATAAAGTATACGATAACGGCAAAGAAGCCCTCCGGGATGTGAATATCCGCATCGAAAAAGGAGAATTTGTATTTATCGTTGGTGAGTCCGGTGCCGGTAAAAGTACCTTCCTTAAGCTCATTATGCATGAGGAGACCCCCACCGTGGGCGAGGTGACCGTCAACGATTTCCGGTTGTCGAAGCTGCGCCGCCGTCACGAGCCAAAGCTGCGCCGCACCATGGGCATTGTGTTTCAGGATTTCCGCCTGATCCAGACCATGACGGTGTTTGATAACGTGGCGTTTGCCATGCGTGTGGTGGGTGCCAGTAACCGCGAGATCCACCACCGTGTGCCGTATGTACTGCAGTTGGTTGGCTTGCAGGATAAAATGAAAAACTATCCCAAGGAGCTGTCCGGCGGTGAACAACAGCGCGTCAGCCTGGCGCGTGCGCTGGTCAACAATCCGTCGCTGGTCATTGCCGACGAGCCGACCGGCAACGTCGACCCGGCCATGAGCTACGAGATCATGCAGCTACTGGTGGAGATCAACCGCCTGGGCACCACCATTTTGGTGGTCACCCACGCGCAGGAATTGGTGGAGAAATTCAAAAAACGCACCATCCG
>JAFUPS010000130.1 GCA_017481085.1 Clostridia bacterium
ACGATAGCAATAATCTTTTTCATAATTCTCTCCTTTTTCATACCGACCGTGCCGTGCGGCCACTCCGGAACGATGCCCGGAGCGGCCGGTTGGCCGGTTTTAATCGGTTAAGATGAAATCCATTACGCGCAGATCCTCGCGCGAGATACATTGATACCGCAGCTTGACCTGTTTATCCAGCCGCAGGTTGGCCACGCGCAGCACGTCCATAAACTGACCGTTGGTGGCCAGCGTGCGGTACGCTTCGGCGTATGCTTCCGGCGAGGTGAACTTGAACGTAAAGGCGGTCAGACCGCGAGCAATGCTCTCGCAAACCACGTCGCGGATGCGGTCGATATCGAAGGTATCGAAGCACAGACCGTAGCGATGATGGTAGTTGCACATGGTAGCGGTGCACACCGGCAGATTCAGAACGTCTTCCGGTTGATGCGCCTTGACGCGCAGTAGCTCATCGGTGGTGATGCAGAAGAAGTGATAGCTCACACGGGACGACATGTTCTTTTCCGCCTTGGTATTGGAGGAATCGTCCCACGTGGCGTCGATGTGGTAATAATCGCCCTCCAACCGCACCAAGTTCCATGCATGCGTATCGCTGGTGACGTAGGTGCACTCGATGCCCAGCGCGTTCAGCAGCAGCTGGAATGCCTTGGCATAGCCGGCGCACACGGCCTTCTTCTGGATGAACACACCGTAGACCGACCGGATATCGTCCGGACGATCCCATTTCTCGTCCGAGGTCAACTTTTGGTCGGCCTCGAGGCGGACTGTATCGTAATCCACCAGCGAGATGATGTTTTCGTATACGTGCTGTACGATCTCGAAGTCGCTCATATCGTCGGTTAACGAGCTGAGGAACGGCTGAATAGCGTTCTCGATCTCCTGTTGCCGCTGATCTCGCTGTTCCACTGTCAGCGGATAGCTGAAGCTGACGGAGGAGACGATCAACGTGGTCTTATTGTACGTATAACGATAGTTGTAATGATACCAGAAGAATTCCGGATGGTCCGCTTCAATGTGCAGCATGATGCGGTGGATCTGCTCGTTGGTCATCTCCGACGGCAGATCGTCGACCGTTTCTTCCATTTCACGGATGGCGGTCTCCAGACGCGTGTACATGGCCTTTTCGGCGTCGTTGAGCTGCTGATAGGCAAACATCGGTACGTTATCCGGATTGCGCGCAGACGGGCCGCGAATGACGTCATCCTCGGTGGGGATGCGACCGGTCGGCACCGGCGGACGTTTGCCACCGGTTGGGGTGGTGTCGTCCTCCGGCAATCCCATGCCGTCATCCTGTGGGGTGATCACCGTGATATTGCCGCAGAATTCCTCATCCAACGGATTGGTGGGATCCATAAACGGCGTCGGTCCGGTGATGACCGTACCCATGGAGAACGGATAGTTGGCACGGTAGCGCAGGAAACCGTGACCGTAGGCATCGTCGCGATAGGCGGTGATGATCTCGGTCCGTTTGGCCAGCGCCGGCTCGTTGATGAGGTAGGCGTATTGCACCTCCACCCACTTGGCCATGCCTTCGTAGATCTCCAGCTCCAGCTTTTTGCCGTACTTTTTGCGGATGGCGCGGGCGTTCCAGTTAACGTACTGCCAAATATGCGTCAGCTCGTGTGCCATGGTCATAATGGAGGCCATGCGCGGTGAGCCGTTTTCAACCAGCAGGCTGAAGCCGTTTTTGTCCTTGATCGCCACGCCGAGAACACGACCGTCCTGCTTCGGTGACGGGACAAAGCGCTCGCCCAACCGCTTGTGCAGCGTTTTGGAGTTGACCATTTCCACGCGCACCGCCACGTTCAGGCGGATGCCGTAGAAGGACTCCATGTTGCGGCGCACGTCCTCGAAGATCGCCTTAAATTCCTCGCCGGTCTTGATGGCCGTTTTGCTGCAATGCAGGCAACGGTCACGGCCGTCGGCCAGCGTTTCGTATTCCACGCCGTAGATCTCGGTGCCGCAGAAATCGCAATAGCGGATATCCGGGCGGCCGGGCTTATAGGTGGCTTCGATCGTCTTGGCGATGTTCTTGCTCTCGCGTGCCTGGCTGAGTGCGTTAAACGCAAAGCCGAGCGCTGCCAGATAGTCCATTGTGCCGGTCGGGCTGAGGCTTTCCGGCTCGTTAACGTCGCCGTACAGCAGATAATACCGCTCGTGATATGGCTTGCGTTCCGGAATGATACCGGCGGTGACGTTGGCCTGCTGCGAGGCATCGACCACATCGCCGTCGCCCGGGGCGTTCTTGGGCTGCGGCGTGAACTCCACCGGCTCTTCCGGCGTTTCGGGAGTCTCCGGTTCTTCGGGAGTTTCCGGCGTTTCCACCGGCTGCTCCGGAATTTCGGGTGTCTCGGGGGTTTCTACCGGCTGCTCCGGCGTTTCCGGCTTCGGTTTTTTCTTAAAGAGATCGCCGATGCGCTTGATGAGGGTGGGCTGCTTCGGCGTTTCCGGAGCAGGCGCTTCGGGGGTTTCCGGCGTCGGCTCGGGAGTCGGCTCAGGCGTGGTCTCATCGGTCGGCTCGGTCGGCTTTTTCGGCTTGCGCTTAAACAGCCCCTTGACCTTATCAATGAAGCGTCCCATAAAGCCGCGCTTCTTCGGGCCGGCGTTCGGATCGTCCTCACCGAAGGTGACCGGTGCAGGCGGCGGAGGCGGCGGAATCAAGCTGGTTTCCAGCGTGATCCGATGCCAATCCAGATAATCGTGCATGATCTCCAAAATGCGCTGCAGGTTACGCTCAACGGCAACCGTCAGACCGAGGTCGAGCTGGCTGTCTTCGATGATGTAGATAGCGTTTTTTTGCAGCTCGCAGCCGTCGGCGACGATGGAATAGGTCATCGGCGGTTGGGCGTCCGGCGCATCACACACGGTGACGGCCGAGATAAACGCCTGGTTTTCGGCAAACAGCGTTTTAAAGATCTCGTTAAACAGCACGGTGACGGTGGTGCGGATGCGGTCGTTAAGCTGACCGTCCAGCTCGGGCAGCTCGATGCGGAGCAGCTCCTTGTTGCGGTAGCTGCGTGTCGCAATGCCCTTGCCCTCAAACAACACCTTCTTCGCCGTGGCGAAATCGTTGTAGCGATCCATGCGGTAGTAGCCCGGGGTGTCCACCCGAATATCCGCAAATTCACGCGATACCTTGATGCCGGCGATATCCCGAACAGCACCGACGCGGTCGGACGGCTGAATGCTGCCCAGCGTATAGCGACGGATCTGGCGGTAGGACGGACGGCCGTGGATATGATCGGCCGCACGGCGCACCAGAATTTGCCCGTCGGAGGTCAGATGCTGCATTTCGTAATATTTGCCGCCCAAGGTGAAGAATTGACCGGGCAAGTATTTCTGGTAGATGTGGCCGCTGAGCTCCGCGCCGAGGTATTGTGGGCTGCCGCTTTCGTCCTCTGCCACGTAACCGGCCGAGCGCAGATCGGTGACGCACGCCCGAATGAAGGCGGTGTCGCGGATCGCGTAGGTCGTTTCCAGCTCGCCCGCCTTCAGGTTAAAGGCGTCTTCAATGCAGAAAATGTCAATGGAGGCGTGGCTGCCGGGCAGGGTTTCGCTGGCCACCTCTTCCACCGCGGTTTGATAATCCATCTCGGCAAAGCGGGCGATGTCCGCTGTGGAGGCGAAGCACTTGTACACCTCATACCACAGCTGCTTTTTCAGATCAAAGACCGCAATGCCCAGCAGCGACAGCTCGTGCTCCAGCATCGTGGAGCTGACGGGGTTGACGCTCATGGACAGCAACAGCCGCATGATCGTGTTACGGTTGCTACGGGTGAAATCCGCCACGATGGTGGGGATGGCTTTCGCGTCCGTTGCAAAGATGGAAGCGTTATCGGCCATATAATCCTTGAGCAGGTATTCGGGGGAGATGACGTTGATGAAGCCCTGCTCGGAGGTGCGAGTAGAGAAGGTGCGCAAGATCTCGAACATGTTAAACGATTCATCTTCCACCGTGATAAAGTTACGCGGCTCTACCTCGGCGCTCCAGAAGTTGGCGGAGGTGCGGAAGAATTCGTTCATCGACTCCTGATTGGTGGGGAGTCCGGCATATTTGGTGAGATCGTAGTAGTATTGCTGGTCTATCCAGCGGATATCGGTGACAGGGAATGCCTCGCCGCCGTACCATTCGGTTTTGG
>JAFUPS010000131.1 GCA_017481085.1 Clostridia bacterium
ACCGGTACCGGCCGGTCCGATGCCCATGGTGATAGTGTTCTGCCGGATAGCCTCCACATACTGCTTCTGACCAATGGTCTTAGGCTTGATGGGCTTGCCCTTGGCGGTGATGGTGACGTTATCGCCCGAGAGCTGTGAAAGCGCGCTGTCGCCGTCCTCGTCCACCAACGTCATCACGTACCGTACCTGTTGCTCGGAAAGCTGCTCGCCGCGCCCGATGAGCTGTAGCAGCCCTTCCACCGCCCGGGCGGCACGGTCGACCGACAGCTCCTCACCGGCAATTTTCAGGTCACCGCCGCGCACCGTGAGATCGACGTGATAATGTGCCTCGATGCGGCGAATGTTCTCATCGAAATTGCCAAACAGCATCATGGTGTCGTCTAAATGTTCAATTGTCAGAAACCGTTCTGCCATAGCAAACCTCTTGAAAAGTAGATGATGGAAAATGGATGATCGGAAAAGACCTTCTCCCACAAGGAAGGGGACGCGATGCAAATAAAGCTACTAACCCTATTCTTTAATATTATAACATATATGAAATTTCTTTGTCTATATCTTCCTGTAAAAATTTTCCGCAAAATTAAGCAAAACGTTGCGAAACTATCTCGATTTTCGTTTTCCGAAACCTACCCCTCTTTTGGACAAACCACACACCTTATGCATAGTTTGTTTGTGGGGGCACTTTTTATACCACAAGCGGACAAAACTCCTTTGCGGTATGCGCCACCTATTTTATGAAAAGGTCTGTGATGCGATCATGCAAACTATTCGTTTTTCCGTTCATTCGGTCTCTCACGCCATGCGTGGTCAGCGCTTGCTGGCTTCGGCCGGTATCCGCTCGGCTGTTCGCCGCCGCGAGGTCGATCCCGCCACCGGCTGTGGCTATCGTCTGGAGCTGCTGGATGCGGCACAGGCGCACCGTGCCCGCCGTTTGCTGTTAGAGGCAGGGTTGCTGTCAGGTGGCGGTAGGGGATGAATCTGTATTTTGATAACGCCGCCACCACGCGCCCGAAACCGGCATGCGTGGGCGATGCCATGGCGCGCGCCCTCATTGCCTGCGGCAATCCCGGCCGTGGAGGACACGTGTACGCCATGACCGCCGCGCGCGTGATGTGGGAAGCACGCGAGTTGGCGGCCGCATTTTTTGGTCTGGAAAACCCAGAAAATGTTATATTTACGCTAAATTGTACTGAAAGTATAAATATGGTACTGCACGGTGCGCTGAAAAAAGGGGAGCACGTGGTGGTGTCAGACGTGGAGCACAACGCCGTTATGCGGCCGCTCAACGAGTGGCACATTCCGCATACGGTGGTGCGCACCGTACCGGGCGATGCGGTGGCAACGACAGCGGCATTTGCGGCGGCTATCCGTCCGCAAACACGGTTGATCTTCTGTACGCACGCCTCCAACGTGACCGGGCAGATCCTGCCCATCCGTGCCATCGGTGAGCTGGCGCACCGGCGCGGACTGGCATTCGCCGTTGATGCCGCACAAACCGCCGGTGTGCTGCCGATCCACATGCGCGAGGACCACGTAGATTTCCTTTGTGTGCCGGGGCATAAGGGGTTATACGGCCCTTCCGGCACCGGGATGCTTTTGAGTTCCCAAAATCTACCCCTAGAGCCGTTTAAGGTGGGCGGTACAGGCAGTCAATCGTTGTTGCCGCAGCAGCCGGATGAGTGGCCGGAGCACATGGAAAGCGGCACACCCAACGTGGTGGGGATAGCCGGGTTAAAAGCGGCGATCAATTGGCTCCGGCCGCGGCATGAAGCCATTGCCTCACACGAATTCGCGCTGGGGAAACGGTTGTGGGAGATGCTGCGAAGCACGGACGGTGTAACCGTCTTTTCGGAATGTCCGTCACCGGGGCGTTGTGTACCGCTGGTATTGTTCCGGGTAGAGGGCGAAAGCTCCGAGGAAACCGCCGAGCGCCTTGGCAAGGTCGGGGTGGCGGTGCGCGCCGGCTTACATTGCGCTCCGGCCGGGCACCGCAA
>JAFUPS010000132.1 GCA_017481085.1 Clostridia bacterium
AGGAAAATCTGCTGATTATGGGGGTACTTTTTGGTTCGGGTGTATTGTGGGGCGTACTGATCGACCTGCTGGGCATTGTGTTTTAAGAGGTGACGGGCATGAAAAAGACAAGCTATACCACCTCGGCCCGCACACATATTCTGCAGATACTGCAAGAGTCTGCCAACCGCACCGTTACCGCCACCGAGCTATGCGCCGCCTTGGAAGCAAACGGATTCCCGGTCAACAAAACCACCGTCTACCGCAACCTGGATAAGCTGGTGGAGGAGGGTGCGGTGTTGCGCTATGCCGAAGAGACCGGCGACCGCGCCGGGTATCAATACGTGGGCGGCAAAGGCGGATGCCACGGGCATCTGCATCTCAAATGTAGTCGATGCGGAAGGGTATACCATCTCGATTGCGGTTTCATGGAGGAGATCCGCCGACACATTGAAGGCGAGCACGGCTTTGCGCTGAAATGCGAAAGCTCGGTGTTGTTTGGCGAATGCCGCAACTGTCGGTCGTGAAAAGACACACGGGCGGTTGCTCCCTGCCCTACTTCTTCACTTTTCACTATTCCCTATTAGCAATAAAAAATCCCGATGCGTTGGGCGCTGCGCCCTTGCATCGGGATTTTTTGTTTGCTTTGTTTTACAGCTTTTCGGCTGCTGCGGAGTACAGCACCAGAGCCTTCATGAGGTTCTTGAAATTAGCCGAGTAGGACTCGCCCTCGATAACGCTCTTGGCCATCGACAGTGCGCTGAACGTATAGGTCGCGCCGTCCACAGTGACCGTCTGGGTCGCATCCAGGTCAGCAGCGCCGATGCCGGACACTTCGACGTAGTGACCGTTGGCGGTAGAGACCGAGCCGGTCACCGCCTCGGTGAAGTACAGACGAATCGCCAGCTTGCTCTTCAGCACGAGCGACGCGCCCTTGAAGGACTCCAGACCGTTGCTTGCGGCAATCGCTGCCACGCCGGACACGTCAGCCGCATTCAGCTCAGCCTCGGTGTAAGCGCAGTTGCTGTTGGCCAAGTCGGTGGTGTTGTAGCCGAAGTAAAGCTGAGCCATCGCGCCGTAGTTGAGCATCGCCTTGGCAGCCGCCTTTTCGAGCTCGTCGTAAGCATCGGTGGTGTCATTCAGAATGGTCTCGGCATAGTCGCGCACGGTGTATTCCTTGGTGGCATGCTCGGTGCCTTCGCCGTCGATCAGACGAGCCGAGATGGTAGAGGTCATGTTCTTGGTCGGCAGTTCCACCGTGAAGGTGTACACGCCGTCCACACCCGCACCGATCGGCGCATAGGAGGTCTTGCCGTCCACAGTGAACTCGACCTGCATGGTATCGACCTTCTGTGCGTCCGGAATGGACACGGAGAACGCCATATCCAAATCGTCGCCCAGCGTGACCTGCGCGCCGGTGAACTCGACAGTCGACTCATCCGCACCGCCGGCGGCTGCATAGGTGACTTCAACCTTGTTCAAACGCCACTGAGCACTGGTGGCATCAATCACCACGGCGTCCATGGCGCTTGCAAGCGTCAGCGTAACAACGTTACCGTCCGCCGCCGCGGTCACACCATCCGAGAAGGTGCTGTTCAGCAACGCGGTGGTATAGGTAGAACCGGTCGTGGTGATAACGATCTGGGAAAGCTGCTTGCCGTTTTTGGCAGAGATGGTCGTACTGTTGTTCTTATACACACGGAAATGATCGCTGTCCGACGTACGGATAGCCGAACTGGACGTGCCCTTCTCATTCACAACGGAGAAGTTGGTGCCTTCCCAGGAAATGCTCAGCGAATCGGAGGCCAGCGTACCGCCGGTAGCCGTGATGTTGAGGGACTCGGACTCGCCTTCGACCGCGTCGCCGCCTTCGTCGCCGCCTTCATCGCCTTCGCCGTCATCAGCCAGCGTATAGGAATCCAGCGTGCAACCGGCATCGAATTCGATGGTGCCGTTGTAATTTTTGATCGAGCCGCTGACGGTGATGGTATCGCCAACACCGATCAGATCCGCGCCGGTGCCCGTCATGCGGTAGCACTGGATGGAGGACTCGGTACCGTTTACCAGCATCGTAACGGTAACGTTGCCATAGGAAGAGCTGTAAACGCTGTCGACCGAAGTGATCACACCGGTCAGCGTGTAGATATGACCGTCCGACAGCAGAACGTCGTTTGCCAGCTCAGCGGCCGCAGCCAGGATCTCCGCAGGAGTCTGATAGATCACAACTTCCTGCCCGCCGTCCACGTAGGAATCCAGCGTGCAGCCGGTATCAAAACGAACCGTACCGTTGTTATTGGTAATCGTACCGGTGACGGTGATCGTGTCGCCACTCTTGATAACGTCCACACCGGTGCCCGTCATACGGTAGCACTGGATAGAATACTCGGTATCGTTTACCGCCATCGTGACGGTGATATTGCCGTAAGCGGAGCTATAGACGGTATTGATCGCCGTGATAACACCGGTCAGCGTGTAGGTGCCGGTCAGCGATTCGCCGGCGGCCAGCGCATTGGCAGCCGCCATGATCTCGGCCGGGGTAGTGTAGGTGGGCGTCTCGTCTTCGCCGCCCTCATCGCCACCGGACTCGCCGCCTTCGCCGGAGCCACCGCCGGTGGACTCGCCAAGCACATAGGTGATGGAGTCGATCATGCAGCGGCACTTACTGCTGACGGTCGCAAAAGAGATGGTCTTGGTTGCGGTGGTATCGACCGTGATATCGGTATACGCACCATCATCAGAAGAAGTGGAAATGGCATACTCGGTACCGTTGACATTTACCGCTGTCGTCTTTGCTTTGTACTTTGCCACCTTAAAAATGACCGAAACAACATCGTCCGGTACAGTCATGCTAAAACTACCGACTGTACTACTTGTACCCATCTTCAGCGCCGATTTACCGGTAGCATCGTACGCGCCGGTGAAGCACTTCGACGCATTCGTCAAAGCCAACGTGTAGTCGCCGGAGGTATAGGATTTGGATGCTCCCATATCACTGCCGTCTTTGTGTGTTGCCGCGCCGTTGTCACCGAACTCAAACACGACGGTTTCGGCCTCTGCGCTGGCCGACATCATGCCGATCGGCAGCAGACCCACGATCAACACGATCGCCAGAGCCAAAGACAATACTTTCTTCATGATTTTCCCTCTTTCCCGACACACCAAAGGACCGGTGAGCCGCGTTTCTTACCCCGACCGTTTGGCGGAAAACCGCCTATGCGGAACAGATACTTTCATTATATAGGTAGTACAATGAAAAAGCAATACGTATTTTCGACAAATTTGCCGCATCGTTTCAAAAGCGCCTAATCACTTTTGCCAAAGTTGACCATTGATGAATTTTTTTAAAAAAGCACTTGCAATTTGCCAATCGGTGTGTTATAATCCAGTGTGCATCAATGCGAAATAGTAAAACGCGGCCAGAGGAGCGACGGGATCGTCTCCCACAACCGCGCTTGGAAACGAGGTGACACCGTCATGAAAACCAACATCCATCCCGATTACAAGCAGACCACCATCACTTGCGCTTGCGGCCAGGTCTGGCAGACCGCCTCGACGCAGGAGAACATCCGCGTGGAAATTTGCTCGAAATGTCACCCGTTCTTCACCGGCCGTCAGAAGCTGGTCGATACCGGTGGCCGTGTGGATCGCTTCAAGAAGAAGTTCGGTCTGTAATCAGCAAAAAGAAGCGACAGCGATCCGCTGTCGCTTTTCTTTTTCCGCATCCAAACGGAGGTGAGCGCCGTGCCGGCAGCCTATAAAACGGTATCCGCAGAAGCGGAGGATCAATTTGTCGAAAAGAAATCGCAGTTTATCGGGTATGCGTGCCCGGTGACCACCGAGGAACAGGCGCAGGCGATCATCGCCGCGCGCAAAAAGAAGTTCTGGGACGCCAAGCACAACGTGTGGGCGTACGTGCTGCGGTCGGGCACCTCGCGCTGTTCGGACGACGGCGAGCCGCAGGGCACCGCCGGTGTGCCGGTACTGGACGTACTGCAAAAGGCCGGCATCACCGATTGCGTGGTAGTGGTCACACGGTATTTCGGCGGCGTGCTGCTGGGCGCCGGCGGCTTGGTGCGAGCGTATTCGCACGGTGCCGCCATCGGCGTCGAAGCGGCAAGACCGGTCATCATGCGCCACTGCACCGTAGTGACCGTCACCTGCGATTACAGCCGCTACGGCGGCGTGCAGGCACTGCTGGCCGCCCATGCGCAAATGGGCGATACGGAGTTCGGAGAAGCGGTCACGTTGACCGCCACCTTGCCGGACGAGGACGTAGCCGCCGTGCAGGCGGCACTCACCGATTTATCCGCCGGTCAGCTCACGCTGACTGCTGTTGAGCAAAAATACGCCCCCTTTACCGAATAAAAAATCCGCTTTTGCGGATTTTTTTATTTTTTCTTGTGCGAAAAAAGGGAATTTTTGCAATTCCGGCGTATTTATTAGATAGAGAACGCTGATTTTGGAGGTATGTTGCATGTCAGTACGGGAACGTTACGAAGAACTCGAACGCCGCATTCTGTCGCCGCGTGCGGCATTGGCGGCCGAAAGCCGTGGCCGTGTGCGCGAGGAAGAACCGAGCGAATATCGCACTTGCTTTCAGCGTGACCGCGACCGCGTGGTGCATTGCAAATCCTTCCGCCGCTTAAAGCATAAGACACAGGTGTTTCTGGCACCGGAGGGCGACCACTTCCGCACGCGTCTGACGCACACGCTGGAGGTCTCGCAGATCGCGCGGACCATCGCCCGGGCACTGGCGTTGAACGAAGATCTTACCGAAGCGATCGCGCTGGGGCACGATCTCGGTCACACGCCGTTCGGTCATGCCGGTGAGCGCGCGCTCGACCGCGTGATGGAAGGTGGCTTCCGCCACTACGAGCAGAGCGTGCGCATGGTGGAAAAGCTGGAAAACGACGGCGAGGGCTTAAACCTCACCGACGAGGTCCGCAACGG
>JAFUPS010000133.1 GCA_017481085.1 Clostridia bacterium
GCCGGTCATGCCGACCACCATGCCCATTTCCTGCGCGATGCGCACCAGACGGCTCTTATCGGTCGGCAGTGCACGCGCCACCACACGCAAACGCGGCAACAGCTCTTTGATCTCCTCGTCCGTCTTTTCGCCAAGCTCGGCGCTGGTCAGTGCCACATCGTGCTTGTCGGTCAACAGTCCGGATTCCTTCGCAATGGCCACAGCCGTCTCCTTGCGGTCACCGGTGATCATCACGACCTGGATTCCGGCCTGCTGTACGTCGCGGATCGCATCGGCCGCTTCCTTACGCACGTTATCACGGATGCTGATGACGCAGATCAGCGTCAGCTCCTCGGTCGCTTCGGCTCCGGAAGCACGCGCCACGGCGAGCAACCGCATGGAGCGCCCGGCCTGACCGTCGATATACGCCGTCAGATAGCCGCGCTCGACCAACGGTTTTTCGGCGCCGGTCTCGTCCACGTACTTGGTGCACTTATCCAGAATGCGCTCGGGCGCACCCTTAATATACGTAACCAGCGCGCCGTCCCGCTCCAGCGTAACCGTTGAGATCTTCTTGGCGGAATCGAACGGATTGAACGCATGCACGTCTTCCTTGTTGACTTTTTCGGTCGCATCCTCGCTGGCAAGAAACGCCATCAGCGCGCGGTCGGTGGAGTTGCCGCCCAAAATCGCACCGTCCGATTCCACGGCGCTGTTGTTGACACCGATACCGTTAATAACGTCCTCGGCGAGCGCCGCCGGCATCGCCTGTAGCTGCTCAAATATCTTAACGTTGCCGGTCGCCATTTCCACCACCGACAAACGGCCTTCTGTAATCGTGCCGGTCTTGTCACTGAACAGCAGGCTGAGGCTACCGGCGGTCTCCAAACCGTTTATCTTACGCACCAGCACGTTATCCTTGGTCATGCGGATGCTCTGGAACGACAGCAAAATAGAGGTCAGCATCGGCAAGCCTTCCGGCACCGAACAGACGATAATGGTCACTGCCGCGGTGATTGCACCCAGCAGCATGTGCACCCACCCGAGCACGTCGGCCGGAGCACCGGTAGCCAGCAGTTCCATGGCGACCATCGTCACGAAAATGGCGATGGCACCAATATAACCAAAGGTGGATATCTGCTTGGCCAGCTTAGCAAGCTTCACCTGCAACGGCGTACTGCGCGTATCCTCCTGCACCTCCAGCGCCAGCTCGCCAAACAGCGTGCGGTCGCCAACGACCTTGACTTCCAGGTGTCCTTCACCGCCGCACACCACCGTACCACGGTAAGCGTAATGCTTATTAAGCAGATCCTTGATCTCGTATGCTTCGCCTTCGCCGACCGGGCGCTTTTCCGCTTCTTCGGTCTCGCCATTGAGCGCCGCCTGGTCCACACGCACCGCACCTTCGATACATTCGCCATCCGCCGGGATCTTGTCGCCGGCCTGCAGGTAGACGATATCGCCCACCACGACTTCACCGACCGCGATCTCCAACAGCTTGCCCTCGCGCTTCACCTTGGTGGTCTCACGGGCGGTCTCCGCCGCCTTCAACGCCGATGCCTTTCCCTCCTGCTTATACTCGCTGACAGCGGTAATACCGTTCGCCAATGCGATAGCAATAAAGATAAACACCGGCTCAAACCATTCCGCTTCGCCCAGTGCCACCAGCACCACCTGAATGACCAGCGCGACAACCAAAATAAGGATCATGGGGTTTTTAAAGCCCAGCAAAAACTTCTTCCACAACGGCTCCGGCGGAATCTGCGTTAAAGTGTTGGCTCCATGCAGGCGGCGACTTTCCTCCACCTGCTGTGTGTTCAGACCGTTCAACTTCATACGACGAGCTCCTTTCGTTTATGCACACGCTAAAAGTAGTATAGACACATAAATAAAAAAGAGACTCATCCACGACAAAAAATCGTGGATAAGTCTCTTCATTTCAGATGAAACCGGGGACCCATAAGTCCCGTGTTAGCGGCAACACCCCATCGCTTGCGCGATGCTGAATACTCCCTTATTCCAATTGCATTGTAACACATATTTATGAACATTACAAGCCTATTTTGCAAATTTTTTATGAACTCACATATCGCTATCGTCCCCGAGGAACAGCATATCCCCGGCGATAAGCTTATCTGCCACCAGCAACGCCACGCCCTGTGCGGTAGCCTCTTCCTCTACCAAAGCGGACATCGCCAGCTCCATGTAGTTTTCCTTACTGCGCACACCGACGTAACGCTCCACCGTTTCGGCAAACTGCACCGGAAACTCGCAGATGTATCCGTTGAGCACCAACAGATCCGGGTCAAATAGCTGTGCGGCATTATACAACGCCTGCCCCAGGCAATCACCGGCATTTGCCAACACCGCAAGCGCCGTCTCGTCACCGTCTCGTCCCAGCCGCAGCAGCTCGTCCAGCGAGATAGGTTCGTCTGCGCCGGTTGCTTCCTTGTAATCCTCCATCAGACCGGGTGGCGATAAATGCTCTTCCAGCTCCGCACGCTCCGGGTGAAATTTCGAGCTCACCCGCGTCTGCCCCAAGTCACCGGCGTGACCGTTGCCACCGATATAAGCCTCGCCGTTGATCTTCACAGCCATGCCGATACCGCTTTCGCCGGCACTGATAAACAACGCATTCTTCGCCTGATCCAGCCCCGACTCGCCGATAACCTCTTCTGCCTTGAGCAAGCAGGTCGTGTTGTGAATAACAAACGCCGGAACGCGATAGCGTTTCTCCGTCATATCCTTGAGCGGTACGTTACGCCAGCCGGCAATACGCTCGATACGCACCGAGACCTCGTTTTCCACGTCCACAACGCCCTGTACTGCAATACTGATCGCCTCCACGCGACCACGGAAATCCGCCATGATCTCGTCGAGCATGGCAAATAGCGTTTCACGCACGTATTCATAGGTGGGCTCGTTGTGCTTTTTCAAGCGACGAAACAGCATGCGCCCCTTTAAATCGGTGACCACCGCCATCAAAACATTCGTTTTGATGGTCACACCGACGATAAGATGGTCGTGTCCGTTAATGTCCAGCGTCTCCGGGCGACGGCCGACTTCGACCGCCTGCTTATCGGAAATTTCGATATAGCCGTTTTTGCCGAGCTCGTTAGTCAGCACCGAAACGGTACCGCGGCTGAGCCCTGTGAGTGCCTCCAGTTCCCGGCGAGAGACCGGACCGTAGCGCTTGACGGTCGACAGCAGCAAACGGATATTCTTTTTACGAAGTTGGGCGTTGCCTTTCAAAGCGTTCATCTCTTTTCGTGCGTAACTTTTTTCAAAAGTTTATATTTAGCTATATAGTAACACATTTCCAAAAAACTGTCAAATACAAAAAATCAGCACGTGCCGTTGGGCGCTGCGCCATAGGGATTAACCGGTTTTGCGAAAATCCTTTTCCCTGCAATCCAGCCGTAAACCTTGAAATACGTCCGTATTCCTACGGCTTACGGCTTTATTGCAAGAAAAAGTCTTAAATCGCAAAACTGCAAAGCATTCAAAAATGTGAGATTTTTGATTCGGAAACAAAGAAAAAAAGGTGGTAATGCTGA
>JAFUPS010000134.1 GCA_017481085.1 Clostridia bacterium
ATCGACATGGTGTAGTCGATTACCTGCCCGTCAACGCCGGCGATGGTATACGGCATGGCCTCCTCGCTGACGTTCATCACGACGATCTCCGGCGGCATGTGACGCAGGCATTCCTCCTCCGAAAAGGTGGGTGCGCCCTTCCAGCCCCACGTCCACGCGATCATGCGGATAGTGGGATCGACGGCGGTGGCGGCCCGATAGATGAGGGTGTTGACCTCGGCCACCACGTCGGACGGGCGCCGTGCGGCGCAGCGCGGACAGTTGGGCTCACCACCGCCGGTGCGCGACCAGCAGTTGGTGAGATTTTCGGACATGGTGATGGTGAAAAATCCGCCCAGCCCCGGCACGGCCTTGCACAGCGCGGTGATCGCCGAGGAAAGATACTGCTGTACCTCCGGCACCGAGGTACACATGGCGGCAAAATCGCCGGCGACGTGCCCCTTCAGGTGGGGGAATTTTTCGAAAAACGCCAGCGGCATGGCCCGCGGCTCGTTCAGATACAAATAGACCTTCAGGCCGTACTCGGCGGCTTTTTTGACCAGCGCGCGCAGGTTTTCCTGCCGCTGCTGCCAGCCCTCGGATATGGCCGGATCGAAGGGGAATTCGGTCAGCTTATACAGCACGCCCTGTGCCCAGATGCCGTTGACGCCGAGCCGTGCGTATTGCGCGAGCATTTCATCGGAAAACGAGACCTCGGGGGCTTCGTCGAATACGTTGCCGTACAGGCCGTGGTAGGAGTAGATCATGCGCGTGCCAAACCGCGGCCGGCGGGTGATGTCGGCCGGCGGCAGCACCGGTGCGCTTTGCGCATCCATGCGATCGGTCAGCCAATGCAGACCGCGCAAAAGCCCTGCTTCGTCGGTCGCTTGCACGGTGATGCGGCGGTCGGTGACGACGACACGGTGGGCCTCGGGAATAGCGCATTCCGGCAGCGTTTCCAGCGAAATCTCATAGCGGTTGCCGGTCGGTGTGACACCCCATTTTTGCAGTTCCTGCGCAAACCGTGCGGCAAACAGCGGTGCGCGCGGAAAGCCGGTGCGGTCAACGATCGACCAATCGTCGGTGAGGCGCACGCCCTCGGCCGGACGCTCGCTGACGGCAGCCGGCGGGGCAAAGAAATCAAAGGCGGCGCGCTCGGCCGGCGACCACAGCTCGCGCACGGTGGCGGCCATAGCGGCGGTTTCCGCCTGCTGCGCCGGAGTGAGTGGCGCATAGGCAATCGGCGGACAAAACGGCTTGCCGTTGCCGAGCTTTTCGCCCAAAAAATCATCCTCGCGCAGCACGTAGGCGAGCTTGTCCTCGCTCCAGCCGAGCAGCTGCAGCAGCTGGTCGTACGGCAGCAGATGCCAGTTAGCCTTAATGACGGTGATATACCCCCGTTGCAGCCAGCAGGCGGTGTCGCCCTGCGGCGGCAACCCCATATCGGCGGCAAGGGCGTTGACCGTCGCTTCGTCCGTGCCGAGCACGGCAGCCAGACGGTCGGCCGGCATCAACTCCCAGTTGCGGAATACAAATGCCTGCATGCGGGTGGGGAAGTGCAGCAGCTCCAATTGACCGCGGTCGTTGACCGGCGGCAGTACATAAGCAGCCATGTAGATACCTCGTTTCGTAGCGGTTCGTTTGTATCTTATCACATTTTTGCGGCGCGGTAAATGGTTTTTATAAAAAACCGGCTGACTTTTCCACAAAAGGGTATAATTGCCAGCCCCATTTGTCCTTTTTGTTATATTCAACGTCTATATTCTTATATTAAGAAATAAGGTATACATGATAACATAAAAATATAGAGGTTTTCATCAAAGAAAGTAAAGCCGAGGTGTGGGAATTTGTTTAAATCGTCGATGGAAAGGGACGCCTGCTACTGGATCTGGAGTTATACCGGTCCGGCGCAGCAGCCGGAATACGTGTTATTTCGCCGTATGGTGTCCTACGACACTGTTCCCAAAAGTGTTATTTTAAATATAACGGCGGATACGCATTATTTGCTGAAGATCAATGGGCAGCTTGTGTGCCGCGGTCCAGCGAAGAGCCAGCGGTATCGGTATTACGACACGGTGGACATCGCCCCGTTTTTAAAACCGGGAAAGAACGTGCTGGTTGCCGAGGTGTGCCACTACGTAAGCGATCCGTTCAAGGCCAACTGTTTCGAGGCCGGTCCGGTGAGCATGCCGACGAAACCGCAAGGCGGTTTGCTGATTTTTGGCGACGCGGATTGGGAAACCAACGAGCGTTATGAATGTCACGAGCTGAAAGCCCGCCGCTTTGTGCTTGCGCCGAAGGATTACATGTATCTGGCGTTTACCGATGAGCTGGACGCGCGGCTTTTGCCGGGCGGCTTAGATGGCTCGCCCAGCGAAGACTGGCATCCGGTGGAGCAGCTGGAGGCGAACGTCGGGTATTACTTCGGCGGTTTGACCACCGTGTGGGAGCTGCATCCCCGCACCATTCCGCGTCCATTTGAACGTCCGCGTCCGTTTGCCGGTGTGGCACGGGCGGCAGAAGGCTTTGAGAATGCCGCGCGGCTGTTGGCGGCGGAGGGCGTTACGCTCCCTGCCGGAACGGATACGTGGGTGGAGCTGGATGCCGGGGCTAACATTACGGCCTTCCCGATGCTGGAAACCGCCGGTGGCGCGGGAAGTCGGGTAGAGCTGCTGTATGCCGAAGGTTACGGCACCGTGCAGGACGGCGCGCTGATCAAACGGGACCGGACGGATCATCAAAGCCCGGGCCAAGAGCTGGTCGGCTTGACGGACGTGTATATTGTGGGCGAAGAGCCCTATTGCTACCAGCCGTTTAGCTACAAAGCGTTCCGCTTTTTGCGGTTGCACGTTCAGGTGGGTGAGACACCGTTACATATCCGTGTGGGGGATTTGGTGCGTACAGGGTATCCGTTGCCGGTGACCACGACCTTCACCCACATGAGCGACGAGGATCGCGCCATTTGGGACGTGAGCTTCCGTACGGTTCAAAACTGCATGTACGACACGTTTATGGATTGCCCACACTACGAGCGCATGCAGTATTTGATGGATACCTGCCTGCAGATGCAGTTCAGCGGAGCGATCTCAAACGACGACCGTCTGATCCGCAAGGCGATCATTGATATCGGTGATCAGCAGCTGCCCGACGGTCTGTTCCCTTGCAACGTGCCGTCGAACATCCAACAAATCATCCCCGCCTTTTCGCTTTATTTTATTTTTATGCTGAAGCAGCATTACTATCGCTTCGGTAAAACCGATCTGCTGGAGCGGTATTTCGCCGCGATGCAAAAGACGCTGTGGTTTTTTGAGCAGCATTTGAACGAGCAGCAGCTGGTGTGCAACACCGGATACTGGCAGTTCATCGACTGGGTGGCCGAATGGGAACGGGGCGTGCCGATCCGGTATGCCGAGGAGCCCAACGGTCTGCTCACCAGCATGTTTGTGTATGCGTTGCGGGAGGCCGCCGATCTGTGCCGCGTGCTGGGCTATTGGGACGTGGCCGGTCGCCACACGCAGTTAGCAGATAGCATCAGCGAATCGGTGAACGAGGTACTGTTTGACCGTGAGGCTGGGCTGTATAACGATACCACCACCCGAAACGACAAAAGCCAGCACGCCCAGGTGTGGGCGGTGCTGGCCGGAATCGCCAAAGGCGAGCGTGCGCGGAAGGTGATGAGCGAATGTCTGGAAGGACCTGGTCTGGCGCAAGTGTCCTTCTGCATGGAGTATTACATGCTCCGCGCATTGGAAAAGGTCGGCGCTTACGGTCGGTCGTGTGACCGTTGGAAGCTGTGGCGGGAGTTGCTCGCACAGCACGTGACCACGTGGCCGGAGGATCCAGTCACCTGCCGCAGCGAATGCCATGCATGGAGTGCTGTACCGCTGTATGAATACACGGCTTGCGGATTGGGCTTGACACCGGCGGCGCCGGGATTTTCCAAGCTGCGCGTTGGGCCTAAGATGCTGTGGCTGAAGCAATTCGGTGGCCGGATCGAAACGCCGCTTGGCTGGGTTTCGATCGAGTGGAAGATCGAAGAGCGGGTATTATCCGTCTTGTTAGAGATGGAAAACCCCATGACGGTGGTGTGGGATCTCCCCGGCTTTTCCGGAGAGGAATTGCTGGAGGGAACTGTGCAGCGCCAGTTTCCGCTTACTGATCTGATTCATTATGCGTCATAAAATGGCGGTTGCGGTATTCTTTGGGGGTGCAATGCACCACCCGGCGAAACTGCTCGCAGAAGTAAGACGGGTTGCTGAACCCCACCTCGGTGGCGATGTTGGTGATCTTCATGTCGGTGGAGGTCAATAAATTACGGGCAAGGGCCATGCGTTGCAGCAAAATGTATTGCGAAACGGAAACCCCGACCGTCTCTTTAAACCGACGGGTGATCTGCCGTGTGCTGAAGTGCGTCAATACGGACAGCTGTTCCAGTGAGATCTCCTCTTGAAAATGCCGGTCAAGATAGGCCAGCACCTTGGAGACCAAGCCTACCTCGGCGGGAGACCGATCCAACGATTGGTTTCGATACTCGCGGTAGAGGCACGTGAGGATCTCTGCAAAGGAGAGCAGCACCATGGTGCCGGCTCCCGGCTCCCAGCCGATGGTTTCCGCCTCAATGCGTTCTACCAGAGCGCACACCTGATCGAGCGCTGTATCCGACAGACGAAGCACTTGAGGCTTTTGCTGCGAAATATTGGCCATCCCTTCCACGAATTCGCATAGGTTCATACGGTCCTCGTCGTAGGTGGCTACCTTTTGCAGAATAGCCCGATTAAACAGGATGTTGATGATGCTGATGGATTCGTCGGGAAGGAATGTATATGCATGGCTTTGCCCTTGCATGACCGTGCAAATATCTCCTCTGGCGACCGGAATGGTGATGCGTTCGTTGTTCGACGTATGCAACACCTGGGTGCCGTTACCAGATAGGATGATGGCGATTTCGGTGAAATCGTGCCGATGCGTTTGCACGGGATTGCGTCGATCGTGCTGGCGACGGAAAATGCGGATAGGCACCTGTGTCGCGTCCATACCGTGCGCATGGGCAGAAAACAATTCCGATTCAATGTAACTCATGGCTAGTTCCACCTTTCACGGACATTATAGCAAACCCGTTTGTGGGAAGTCAACACATTTTCGAAGGAGATGAAAACGCATGAAACGCAAACGCACCGGTTTTGAAGGACGGCGTGCCCGGGCGGGATTTCTGTTTGTGCTACCGTTCGTTATCGGTTTGCTGTTGTTTTTCATCAAGCCGTTGTGCGATACCATCTGGTACAGCTTCGCCAATTTGTCGGTCAACTACGAGACCGGCTTCCAAACCACCTTTCAGGGCTTGCGCTACTACCGTGAAATGCTGACGGTTCAGCCGGATTTTCTGTTGAATCTGCAGGCGGTGCTGACCGAGGTGCTGTACCGTGTGCCGATGGTGGTCATCTTCAGCACCTTTGCGGCGGTCATGCTGAATCGACAGTTCGCCGGCCGCGGCTTCTTCCGTGCCGTATTCTTTCTGCCGGTCATCATCATGTCCGGTGCGTTGATCTCGGTGCTGTCGGCCGATACGGTGTCCTCCTCCGTGATGGGGGACAGCTCCGGCGGCAATGAGGTCCTCAATATGACCGTGCTGCAGGAGATCCTTTCGGCGCTGCCCATCGGATCTTCCATCGTCAGCTTTCTGACAACGGCGGTCAACAGCCTTGTGGATATCAGCTGGTACTCCGGCATTCAGGTGTTGCTTATTCTGGCGGGTTTGCAAAACATCCCCGGCACGCTATATGAGGCGGCGAAGATCGAGGGTGCCAACGCCTGGTCCTGTTTTTGGAAGATCACCTTTCCGGGGTGTAAGCCCATGTTGTTTATGACGGTGGTGTATACGATCATTGATTACTTCACCTCCAGTAACAACGTGATGATCAAGCTCATACGGGATGAGGCTTTCTCCAATTTCAAATATTCATACGCTTCAGCGTTATCGGTCGGCTACAGTCTGATCATTCTGCTGATTGTGGGGGCGATCTTGTTGCTGTTCGGCCGCAACTACGTCTCCAGTTCTCAGGAATGAGGTGATACGAATGAAACTAACACAATTCCTAAGTAATCGCCGCTTTTTCCGTTATGACCGGCGGATGCAGCTGCGGTTTATCGGCAACGGTGCGGTAAACGTGTTGTTGCAAATTCTCATCTATCTTTATCTGTTGGGCGTTAGCTACGTGATCTGTTCCCCGATCCTGTATATGCTCAGCATGGCGTTTCGCCCCGGCGAGCAGGTCAACGACCCCAACGTCGTGTGGATCCCCACCAAGCTGACCTTGGAAAACCTTGCGAACGTCTGGAATAATCTGGATTACGAAACGCTGTTGACGAATACGGTGATTTTCAGCGGCGTGTCCACCATTCTTTCGGTCATATCCTGCTGTATGATCGGATACGGATTTGCCCGGTTTAAGTTCCGCGGTCGGAATTTCCTGCTGGTCATGCTGATCGTGATGCTCATCATCCCGACAGAGATCGTGTCCATCCCCAATTATCTGCTGTTTTCCGATTTCGATCCGTTGGGCATTCTGGGACTGATCAATTCGATTGCCGGCACGGAGCTGCGCATCAATATCTTTGATAATCTGCTGAATACGTTTTTGCCGGCCGCTACCGGAGTGGGCTTGCGAAGCGGTCTGTATATACTTATCTTCATGCAGTTCTTCCGTGGCTTACCCAAGGAGATCGAGGAGGCCGCCTACGTGGACGGCAGCAGCACGTGGTATACGCTGTGGCGCGTGATGCTCCCCAATGCCAAGCCGGCCCTTATCACCGTGTTCCTGTTCTCGCTGGTGTGGTATTGGAACGATACCACCTTGTCAACGCTGTACTACGATCAGTTTCAAACCGTATCTACCGAATTGCTCACCATTGGCGATTCCATCCGTCAATTCGTTCAGGTCACCACCTACAGCGATATCGTCACGTGGGTGCAATGCGGCGTATTCCTATCCTTGACGCCGTTGATTTTGCTGTACGTGTTCTTCCAGCGTCATTTTGTAGAAAGCATCGTCACCACCGGCTTGGTGGGCTGATGACCAATTGATTTAATCCACCGCACGGTGGTTAAATACATATTTTGTATTTTTTTTAAGGAGGCAGTCCTATGAAAAAACTTGTTACGTTAGCATTGTCCCTTGTGCTGCTGTTTGGCCTGTGCGTTATGCCGGTCTCAGCAGCCGACGCCGTCCCGACGGCAACCGATTGGTTTGCTTGCCAGGATCTGGGCGCTCCGACACACTCGGTGGTCACCGCGAAAAACGGTCGCATCATCGTGGAGAGTGTGGAAAAGGGCACCGCGATGCCGGGTGCCGGTGCGGTATGGTATACCCAGCCTATCGATTTCGACAACTTTGAGGTGTCCTTCTCGCTGGATAAGTACACAAAGTGTGCTGACCAGTATTTCGGCATCTACTTTGTGAACGGCGGCACCAGCATGCAGACCGGTATCAACGATACCCCCGATCCGTGCTTTGTGCACCTGCTCCGTCCGACCGATCTGGCCACCGTCATCAACACGGGCGAAGGTGTGCTCTACAACTACGATAATGATCGCGATATGATCCGTGTTGGCAAGAGCAGCTTTGTCCCCGGCCAGTGGCTGGAAGGCGAAATGGATGCTTCCTGGACCAACGTGGTGTACTCGGTAAGCAAGCGTGCGGATAACTCCGGCTACGATGTCAAGCTTAACGGCAAGGTGGTCAACGCCGCTGAGCAGAATAAGTGGGCGTTTATCGACAAGATCGAAGCCAAAACCGGTTGCAGCGATTGGTACGTCGGTTTCTGCTTTAAAGATGGCGATTACGGCGCTTGCAAATTCACCATCAAAACCATCAACGGCAAAGCCGCGGTCGATCCGTCGGCAAGCGGTTATATCCAGAACTCGCTGCTTCCGAACGGCGGCAAATACATCGCTGTCGGCGGCAAGCTCGGTCAGTACGTGAGCAACTCCGCCACGAATAACACCACTACCACGACTACACAGGGTAATAATACCACCACCACGGTCGGCGGTGATACGACTACGACGACCGGCGGTGACACCACGACTACCGAAGGCGATAACACCGATGCGACCACCACGGGTGGTGACAGCACCACCTCTACCACCGCGCCGCAGGGCAATCAATCGACCGATACCGCGCCGCAGAACTCGTTGACGTGGCTGCTGTGGGTCGTTATCGCTGTCTTGGTGATCGGTAACGGTGTGTGCATTTATTTGTTCGTCATTCGTCCAAAGACGAAAAACAATAAAGAATAATAAGAAAAGGAGCGATTAGTATGAGAAAACCCCTGGCCATAACCAGTGCATTAGCCGTGTTATTGGTTATGCTGTTTTCCGCTGTGTCTTTATTGGGCGTATCGGCGGAAGCGGATCTCAGCCGCTGGCTTGCCGGTGGCGAAAAGAACGTTACCGTGAATGCGGACGGTACCGTTAACGTGGCTCAGTTCAGCTCCGCTGTATTCAAGGAGTATATTGACGTCACCAATGCCAACCTTGATGTATCGATCAAGATGGCGATTCCGTTTGCTAACGCCAATCAGATGGTATCGGTCGTGATGACCAAGGACCCGACGGACGTCGGTCTGGAGAGTGCCAACACGATCGCGCACCGTTTCTGCCTGGACGGTGACAAATACGGTCTGAATCATTCCTGGCTGAACGGCACGGGCTTCGGTCTGTATGCCGGCGGCTACATCCCGTTTTCCAACGGTGAACTGACGATCCGTATCAAGAATGATAGCGGTATTGTGCGTCTGTATATGGACGATACCTGCATCTTCTCCGGCACGGAGCACGCGCAGACCTACTCCGATGCTGTGAAGGCAATGGGCGGTATTTACCTCGGTATTTACGTCAGCTCCGGCGAAGGTGCGATCAAGGCGCAGATCCTGGAAGTGAACGGCAAGAGTCCGACCGCCGCCAAGACGTATGCGGCGAGCGATTGGCTCGCCGGCGGCGAAAAGAACGTGACCGTGAACACGGACGGCACTCTTTCCGTGGCGCAGTTCAGCTCCACCGTGCTGAAGGAGTACATTGACGTCACCGATGCCAACCTGGACGTGTCGGTTAAGATGGCGATTCCGTTTGCCAATGCCAATCAGATGGTATCGGTCGTGATGACCAAGGACCCGACCGACGTCGGTCTGGAAAGCGCCAACACGATCGCGCACCGTTTCGCGCTGGACGGCGAAAAGTACGGTCTGAACCATTCCTGGCTGAACGGTACGGGCTTCGGTCTGTATGCCGGCGGCTACATTCCGTTTTCCAATGGTGAACTGACGATCCGTATCAAGAATGATAGCGGCATCATCCGTCTGTATATGGACGATACCTGCATCTTCTCCGGCACGGAGCACGCGCAGACCTACTCCGACGCCGTCAAGGCGATGGGTGGTATTCATCTGGGTATCTATGTCAGCTCCGGCGAAGGTGCGATCAACGCACAGATCCTGGAAGTGAACGGCAAAAATCCGACCGGTGTGGAGCCGGCGCCGGAACTGCCGCCGGTCGTGGACGAGACGGACGGCGAGTATGCCGTGTCCGACTGGGTGACCAGCGCAGAGGGTGTCACCGTGAACGATGACGGTACTATCGGCGTTACCGTGAACGGTACGGCGGTGCTGGATCGCCTGATCGACCTGAATGCGGAGGGTCTGGATGTTTCGGTCAAGCTGGCCATTCCGTTTGCGAACGCCAGCCAGTTTGTGTCGGTCGTGCTGACAAAGGATACTTCCGACCTCGCGCTGGATAGCGCCAACGTGATCGCGCACCGTTTTGCGCTGGACGGCGAAAAGTATGCTCTGAATCAATCCTATCTGAACGGCTCTGCTACGGGCGCGTATGCCGGTGGCTACATCCCGGTCGAGAACGGCGAAGTCACCGTTCGTATTAAGAACGATAACGGTATCGTCCGTTTGTACATGGATGACGTGTGCATCTTCTCCGGTGAGGAGCATGCAGTCATCTACTCCGATGCGGTGAAGGCCCTGCGCGGCGCCTATCTGGGGGTCACCGTCACCTCTTTCGAGGGTATGTTTACCACCCAACTGTTGGAGATCAACGGCAAAAACCCGACCGGCGTAGAACCCGAGCCGGAGCTGCCGCCGGTCGTGGACGAGACCGCCGGTGAGTACAGCGCAGAAGACTGGATCATCGGCGGTGAAAACAACGTCACTATCAACGATGACGGTACTGTCTCTGTGGCGCAGTTCAGCACGGCGGTGCTGGATCGACTCATCGACCTCAACGCTGATGATCTTGACGTGTCGGTCAAGCTGGCCCTTCCGTTTGCCAATGCGAACCAGGGCGTGTCGGTCATTCTGACGAAGGATACGGCTGATCTCGGTCTGGAAAGTGCCAACACGATCGCCCACCGTTTCTGCCTGTATGACGATAAATACGGTCTGAACCATTCCTGGCTGAACGGCAGTGGTACGGATTTGTATTCCGGCGGCTATATTCCGGCCGAGAACGGCGAAGTGACCATCCGCATCAAGAACGATAACGGGACCGTTCGTCTGTATATGGACGATACCTGCATCTTCTACGGTGAGGAGCACGCAACGATCTATTCCGATGCCGTCAAGGCGATGCGCGGTGCCTACCTCGGTATTTACGTCAGCTCCGGCGAAGGTGCGATCAAAGCCCGGATCCTGGAAGTGAACGATAAGAATCCGACCGGCGTGCAGCCGGCGCCGGAGCTGCCGCCGGTCGAGGACGAGACCGCCGGTGAATACACCGTGTCCGACTGGGTTACCTCCGCAGGCACCGAAAAGAATGACGATGGCACTATCAGCGTTTCGGTTGACGGCAAGGCCGTTCTGGATCGCTTGATCGATCTCAACGCCGAAGATCTGGACGTTTCGGTCAAGCTGGCCATTCCGTTTGCGAATGCTGACCAATTTGTGTCGGTCGTGCTGACCAAGGATACTTCCGATCTCGGTCTGGATAGCGCCAACGTGATCGCGCACCGTTTTGCGCTGGACGGCGAAAAGTACGCCTTGAATCATACGTGGTTGAACGGCTCTGCTACGGGCGCGTATGCCGGTGGCTACATCCCGGCCGAGAACGGCGAATTCACCGTGCGCATCAAGAACGATAACGGTATCGTTCGTTTGTACATGGACGACGTGTGCATCTTCTCCGGTGAGGAGCATGCAGTCATCTACTCCGATGCGGTGAAGGCTATGCGCGGCGCGTATCTGGGCGTTACCGTTAGCTCGTTTGACGGTCAGATCGCTGCGCAGATCCTTGAAATCAACGGCAAGAAGCCGACGGATAAGACCCCGCCGGCACCGAAAGAGCCTGCCACGAAGGATGAGTGGAAAAATACCGGTGCTACCTTCCGGGAAGACGGTTCCGTTGCGCTGGGCAACGGCGATTTTGCTTCGATCGATCGCGTTATCGACATGAACGATCCGGAGCTGGATCTGAAGTGGGTCGTCAATGTGAAGGATCTCCCGCACGTGGAGAATGCCGACCTTTCGAACTTCTGCTTCTACTTCTACAATCCGCTGAGTGCTACCGCTCCGGCGGTGGATGAATCGGGTGCTGCGGAGTTCTATCGTCCCCGCTTCTTCATTGACGATATGGACGTGCTGCTCTATTCCGAAGTTTTCCTCGGTAATGAGATCAATATGCAGTGGGGTCTGACCGACCTGCAGGATTACTTCATGTGGGAAGGCGACTACGACGTGGAGTTCCGTTTGTACAACGATAACGGCCTGCTCCGCTTGACTGCCAACGGCAAGCAGATCGTCCCGGACGATGCGGTTATGCAGAAGCATTCCGATTATCTGAAGCAGTGCGGCGAGATGTACTTCGGTATGTCGGTTGCCGGCAATGCCACCGTATCGCTGAAGAGCTTCGACGGTGTCGCCGCCTACGACGGCATTGGCGCGGATAGCGACGACGATACCGACAACGACGACGGCAATACCAGCAACGACAAGGACGACAACTCCGGCACCACCAGCCCGGACACCGGTGACGCCGGTGTGATGGCGATCCTCGCGGTCTTGGCGCTGGCGATGGCGGCTGCGTCCTGCTTTGTGCTGACCGCCAAAAAGAGAGCGTAATTCTTAAAGAACTTTTCTTATCTTCGTATTCTATAGTATTCTGTTGATGCCGGCGGCCTTGGCCGCCGGCTATACGGGAAAATCGCAATCACGGCGGGGCGGACCCGCTCCGCCGTGATGTTCACAACTTGAGGTGATAACGATGCTGCAAACACATATTCGGCCCGACGAAAACGGCATTCCGCGTTTATATATTAATGATAAGAAGGAAGCGCCGGTGATTTTCTACGGATGCACGCTGTTTGAACGGCGTTTGGGCGTCGTGGATAAGGAGTTCAAGCTGGCTGCCGAAGCAGGCATCCACCTGTATTCCGTTATTTTGAAAATGGGCTGCATGCCCGAAGAACGGCAGGAAAGCATCGATAAGATGTGCCGCTATCTGGATATGATCTTAAAGCACGATCCGGAAGCCAAGGTGCTGGTTCGTGCCAACGTTTCTCAGTATGGCAGAAGTGCTGCTATCTGGGAGGAGAAGCATCCCGGCGATACCATTCGGTTTGAACAGGATGCCGGTCTGGACGAAAGCGAGATGGAAGCTTTCGACCAGCGAATGACCTCGGTGTTTTCGGAGGATTGGCGGAAAGAAGCGGAAGAGGCGCTACGGCTGTTTGCCCGTTATTTCTACAATCATCCGGTCTATGCCGATCACTTCCTGGGGTATCATTTGGGCGGAAACGAGTCGGATGAATGGTTTCATCTCGCTTACCGCGAGCTGGGCAATGACGTAAGCCCTGCCGCACAGCGGTATTTCCGTCAGTTTGTTTTTGAAAAATATCGGGGCGATGAGCAGGCGCTGCGTAAGGCGTGGGGAGATGACACGATCACCTTCGAGCAGGTGGCTATTCCGTGGCCGCTACCCGGCAATACCAACGCCAGTAAGCCGTATCCCCATTTCTATTATAAAACGGCCGCCGAACAGAAATACGTGGATTTCAACGAGATGAACAACGTGCGCATTGCCGATCTGATCCGTGGCTTTGCCGCTATTGTGAAGGAAGAAACCCACCGCAACACGCTGGTGATGTGCTTTTACGGTTACCTGTTCGAGCTGTGCGGTGCGCCGCAATCGGGACACATGGCGTTCCAGGACCTGCTGGACTGCCCGGATATCGACGGCTTTGCCAGCCCTTGCGGATATTGGGACCGTGACGTAGGCGGAACGGGCCAATATATGACCGTTATTGATTCGGTATCGGCCCACGGCAAGATGTGGTTTGTGGAAAACGATATCCGCACCTTCCTGCGGTATCGACGTGAGCCGGACCAGCCGCGCAAGCTGGAAGGGTCGTTCTACGGCATTTTCTCCTTTACCGATCTGTATGAGGTATGGCGTCGCGAGGCCGGTACGCAGATGGTACGCGGTTGTGCGTCGTGGTATATGGATCTGGCTGGTGAAGGCTGGTTCTATCATCCGGATTTCTGGGAGGAGATCAAAGCGCTGGAGGAGCTGTACCGCGCCACGCTGGATATCACGACTCCCTATAAGCCGGAGCTGGCGGTGGTGGTCGATCCAGACGATACCTATCACGTCTCCAACGTCCGTAACACGCTGGGCAACACCATGTTCAACGTACGCACGCAGTGCTATCGTCTGGGCGTTTCCTGCGGGTTCTACACTACGAAGGATTGGCTGGACGGCAAGGCAGACAGCGCCAAGATGGTCTTGCTATTCAATCCGTCCGGTCTGACCGGCGAACGCCATGCGCAAGCGGTGGAAAAGATTCGCTGCGCAGGGCAGACTACTATGTTTATGTATGGCTTTGGTAATATGTCCGAGCAGGAGATTCGGGCGCTGACCGGCATGACCATTCGGGAACAGTATGTTGATGGTTGTCTGACCACCAACATGCGGTATTGCAACGAATGGGACGGTTTTGTGAACACCTCCGGTGGTTGTGCGTCCGAGGTAAACCCCCGTTTCCACGTCACCGACGGCGCTACCGCCGTGTGGGGGTGCTACAGCGATGACGAGAGCAAGGCGTCCTTTGCCGTGCATGAGCAGGACGGCTGGCGCACGGTGTTCTTTGGCGGTTTCGAGACCAGTATCGATCTGTTGAATCGGGTGACGCGCATCGCCGGTTTGTTCCAGCACGGATACGTGGGTGAGTACGTGCTGCCCGGCTCGCAGTTGTATGTGACGCATAGCAGCTTCCCCGGCGAAAAGACCGTGTATTTCCCGGAAGTTTGCGACGTATACGATTACTTCGAGGATACGTGGTATATGGGTGTCGATCACATTACCAAGACCATGGACGTGGGCAAGACCTGTTTGTATTTCCACGGTACTCGCAAAGAAATTGAAGGCTGGAATCTGCCGCGATGGACGCGGGAGTTTCTATAAATCAAGTGAAAGGGAGAATAGGCAATGAAACGACTTGTAAGCTTGTTGGTGCTGTTGTTATTCGTATTTGGCATGGCCGGTAGCTTGGTCGGTTGTGTGTCGGGTGATCCCGACGTGGATCAGCCGGGCAACGCCGACGTCAAGGGCAAGGATCTGACCATCGTATCCTTCAACGATATCGGGTTGGACGTAGAGGGCAACAGCTTTTATGAAGCGAAAAAACATTACGAGGAAACTACCGGTGGTAAGGTGACCTTCCGCCGGTACAGCCCCAACGTGTTTATCAGCAAAATGATCACGTTGATCGGCTCCGGCAAATCCCCTGACCTGGTCTATTGCCGTTGGGCGGAGATGCCTAAGCTGGCGGCTATGGATATTCTGCAGCCGGTGGACAGCTATATCAGCACGGAAGAAACCAACTTCCCGCAGATCGCCGAGGGCTACAACTTCCAGGGCGAGCACTACGCGCTGCGTATCGAGCAGGTGCTGCCGTACATGATGTGGTATAACAAGAGCATCCTGCAGGAATACGGCTGCGACGATCCGTACACCGTGTGGAAAAACAATCCGGCGGATTGGAACTGGGATAAATTTGAGGAGATCGCCGTTGCCTGCACCGACGACCGTGACCGCGACGGCGTCACCGATCTGTGGGGCTTTGCCGGTATGCCGTATTTCGACTCCTCCAATGCTGTCAAATGGATCGTTACCGACGGCAACAACGCGACGATCAACTGGAAGAGCAAGGAATCGCTGGAAGCGTTTGACTTCCTGCAGCGTCTGCGCTTTGATCTGGAAGTGGCCTGCCCCAACAACGAGTATGGCTCTACCAATTTCAAGACCGGCGACGTGGCGATGACGCTGGGCTTCTATGAGTTCTACTACGAGTATGCCCGTGATATGGATCCCGAAACGGTCGGTCTGGCTCCGATGCCGCAGGGCCCGAGCTTTGACGGCACCTATTCCTGCCAGACCAACATTCTCGGTATTGCCGAGGGTGCTTCCAATCCGGAAGGCGCAGCGCTGTTTGCCAAATACATGAACGAGCAGGATAAGGCCAATTATGCCGGCGATACCGTTCCGCTGGGCAGCCGCCACGAGCAGGAGAACATCCTCACCGAGGAAATGCTCGAAGTGGCTCGCTTCACGCGCAAAAACGCCACCGTCTCCATGACGCTGGGCTGGGGCGACTGGGAGCAGCAGTCCAATGCCGTGTGGATCAACCTGTTCTGGGATAAGAAGGACGTCGTGGCTACGCTGGATTCGCTGCAGCCGATCGTACAAGCGGCAATCAACGAGACGCTCAACTTCCAGATGCCGGAAGTGAAGGACTTTGAGCCGCAACCGGCCGCCACCTTTGAAAACAACAATATGTCCTACGTGACCTTCGACGGAACGGCCGCGCAGCTGCAGTCCATCACCACCGAAGCCAGCCAGATCATTGAGGGGCAGGCATCCCTGCTGATGTCCGGCAACGGTGGCGATGCCGTGGTCATGCGTACCGATCCCGCCAAGCTGGATATCCCGACCTACCACGAGTATAAGGTTACCTTTGATTGGTCGGTTGTGGATTCGGTGGATAAGACGATGGGCTGTGACTTCTATGCCACGTTCCGTCCCTTGTCCGACATTAACTCCACCGTTCGTCAGATCGGTAACACGTCCTTCGGCGGCGTGGCCGGTGACTTCGGTACGGTGGAAATGACGGCATCCTTGTCGGGTAACGTCAACGATTACGTGCTGGTGATCGTAAACGGCCTGAACGGCGGTACGATCGTTGTTGATTCCCTTAATATTGAAGAAGTGAAATAATCCCTGCATTTTCCGGTGGGTACCGCCTCGGCGGTACCCACCGGAACCAAACGTCTCTCTATGGCGGTGTGCCGTTTACCGTACGGGCTTGCCGCTGCTTCGAATGAGTACGGTCTTTCACTAAGAAAATGACGCTGCCTGTTTCGGGCGGCGATATCATAGACCGGTTTATGTTATCGGTCGAACGAACTTCCTGCTTTTTTGGAAAAGGAGCGTGTTAGTATGCGCATTTGGAAAAAAGTATTGTGTCTGACGCTGAGTATATTGCTGTTGTTCACGTTGGTGGCGTGCGATCCGAAGGAGGATACGCCCGGCGGCACAACGGATGGCTCCGGCGGTGTGGATAGCACCACCTCCACCACTACCTCGGCAGACGGCGCTAACCCAGAGGGGACGACAACGACGGGCACCGGCACGACCAACGATTCCGGCAGCGCCAATACCCCGACGAAGCCGGCCGACCTGGGCAATATCATCCCGGCCGGTTACGGGACGGATGCGTGGAAACCCTTTGGCACGCCCGCTTTCTATAATGAAAAACCCCTGACCACCAATACCAAGGTGTTTCCGAACTCGTACGTGGAGACCAAAAACGGCCGTACCCGTATGTATATCAACGGCAAGGAAACGGCACCGATCATGTATTTCGGTGCTTTCCAAACAGCGGGACAGATTTCGGAGGTTATGGACACCATCGGCCACATGATGGCTACCGGCAATAACTACGTCTACGTGGACGTAAACATCAACATCTCCAACGAAAACGTGCGCTATGCCAGCATTAAAACGGCGCTGGAGGACGTGCTGCTGGAATATCCGGATGCCTATCTGCTGGTGCGTTATACACCGTGGGCAAACGCCGAGTTCTACGGCGGTAACGCCTCTACCGATAACATCACCTTCAAAAATGGCAGTCAACTGGGGCTGGCCTCGATGGCTTCCGATGCGTTTATCAACGGGGCGGTAGAGCAGACGCGTGAGATGATCGCTTATTTGTCCCAATATCCGGAGGTCGCTAACCGTATCGTGGGCTATATCCCGTTGGTGTATGAGACCGGCGAATGGTTCAGTAAAGATTATTGGGACGGTCCGGTTGACTACAGCCAGGCCAGCGTGAACAAATTCCGTCAGTGGCTGAAATACCGCTACGGCAACGACGTGGCCGCTTTGAGGAAGGCATGGGGCAACAATTCCGTGACCTTTGAGTCGGCTACGATCCCTCAACGAATCCCCGGATTCAACCGCGGTAACAGCGGCTTTGATACCGGCGAGCTGTATCAGCTGGCCAGCCAAAACCGCTCAGCGGTGGACTATTTGTTGTACTTGGGCGATATCACGGTGAACCGTATGGAGCAGTTCGCCCGTGCGGTAAAGATGGAGACGGGCAACCGTAGCTTGTTTGTGGCGTTCTACGGCTATCATACCGAGCTGTTCAGCCCGGCCTCGCAGCATTTCAATGCGGCACAGCTGCTGAATAACAACGATATCGACATGCTGGGTTCGCCTGTCAACTACGAAAACCGCAACGAAGGCGGCACCGGCATCTCAATGACCTTTGCAAACTCGGTCAACGCCAACAACAAGATCTGGATGGACGAAAGCGACTATCGCTCTCCGTTCACCTATAAAAAGGAAAATATGACGATTACCGGTGACCTGCGGTACATTAAGACTGCACAAGGCATGTACGAAGTTCAGCGGCGCGAAATGGGCCGCCTGATGGTGGAAGGCTCCGGTACCTGGTGGGCTGACATCGGCTCGGAGGGCTGGTTTAACGACCGACAATTCTGGGCGGAACAGAAAAAGCTCAGCGATCTGTACGTGAAGTACAATCAGATCGCCAAGGGCGATCAGTACGACGCGGCCTTTATTATGGACGAGGCTTCTGCCGTGCTGGCGGGTTCACCGTGGACCACCTACATGAGCTTGCTCCGCGGCGGCCGTCATGCGATGGCGACCAGCGGCATCAACTTCAGCATGTACTTAATGGAAGACCTGCTGGCCGGCAAGGTATCGGCCGATCTGTTGGTCATTCTCAACTGCAATACGCTGACGGCCGATGAGCAGAAAAAGCTGGAAGCGCAGGTGCACAAGGACGGCCGTACTGTGATGTGGATGACCGGCTTCGGCGAGCTGACCGATGCGCAGATCAAAGCGCTCACCGGCATGACCTTTAGCAAGGTGGATTCTCCGAGCAGTCTGGCGCTGACGCTCAAGCCCAATGCGGCTGCCAACTTCAGCGGCAATACGGTGCTTCTGCCCAAGCTGTTGGATCCGCTTTATAAAGTGACTTCTACAGACGTAAATGTGTTGGGCGCCTTTGGCGACGGTACGCCGGGTATGGTCAGCAAGAAGGTGGGTAAGTCCACCCAGATCTTCTGTGCCAGCGACGTGCTCACCATTCCGCTGCTGCAGAGCGTCGCCAAGATGGCAGGGGTGAACGTCTATCTCTCCACCGGCGACGTGTACTACGGTAACGATAATTTAGCCGTCATTCACACCAAGACGGCCGGCAAGAAAACGATCACCCTGTCCAAGAAGAGCGACGTGTATTGCTACTTCACCAAAAAATGGCATTTGGGTGTGACCGAGGTGACGGTCGACATGGCAGCCGAAACTACGGAATACTTCTTTATCGGCAGCCAAAAAGAATTTAAGGCTGCCGGAATCGGCTGAAACGAATGCCATGCATTCTGTGCGTAAGCGTACAGAATGACCGCGCACAGGTGCGCAGGATTTGCCCATGCGGAAGGAATCCGCAGAATGGAGATTGCCATGAAACGCGTATGTTATATCCTTTGTGCGCTGGTATTGCTGGTAAGCATGCTGGCCGCGGATACGCAGGTGGCGGTTGCGGAGGAATCGACGGTCCCGTTGGATATTCAACCGGTGACCGATGAGCCGACCGACCCCAATCTGCCGTCTTATTTTACATACAAGACCGAGCTTGCCAAAAAGACGGTGGCTGCAGCTCCCGAGCAGCGGCTGACGGTGGCGGACAGCCTGATGGCGGAAGACGTGGTGACCTATGACGGCAAGGAGGGTGTTTTGCTGAACCGAGTAGGCAAAACGGTTTCCTGGAGCGTCACGGTCTCTCAGCCGGCTATCTATGAGATCACGCTGCTGTATCATCTGTACGGTGAGCAGCGGGCGGATACGGCGGTGGGCGTGTTGGTAGACGGTGCGCTGCCGTATGCAGAGGCCAACCAATTACAGCTGGAAAGCACGTGGCATAATGAGGACTTTACCATTGAAACGGATGAAAAAGGCGACCACATTCGTCCCACGCAGGTGCAGGTCCGCGATTGGCACACGATGACTTTGCAGGATCTGTACGGTGATACGGTACAGATCTATCTGGAAGCCGGCGAGCACACCGTTTCCATTCAAAATGAGGACTACGGTCTGTACGTGGGTGAAGTGTTGCTGACGTCGCCGGCAGAAGCTCCCACTTATGCGGATTATGCGAAAAACGCCACCTCCGACGGCAGCTATTTCCAGTTGTACGAGGGGGAGTTGGCGCTGTATAAATCCGATTCCATGCTGTATCCGATCTACGACCGTTCCTCGCCGGTTACGCAGCCCTATTCGGTGAAGAATATTCTGCTAAACACGATTGGCGGCGGCAACTGGGCGGCGGCCGGACAATGGATCGAATGGGAGGTCGAAGTGCCTTCCGACGGTTGGTATACTCTCGGTATGCGTGTGCGCCAGAACATTTCGCGCGGTCTGTATAGCTACCGGAATATCACGATCGACGGCGAGTATCCCTTTGCCGAGCTGAAGGAGTATGCCTTTGAGTATGACTCCAAGTGGCAGGTGGTGGAGCTGGGTGGTAAGGATCCGTATCAGGTGTACCTGACGGCCGGCTCGCATACCGTGCGTATGCAAGCGACCGCCGGACCGATGGAGTATATCCACGGTCGGTTGAGCCAGTGCTTGACCGAGCTGAATACGCTGTACCGTAAGATCATTATGATTACCGGTACGACGCCCGATCCGCTGCGCGACTATGCGCTGGATGATGAGCTCCCCGGTCTGACCACATCGCTGTTGAATTTGGCAAGCACGCTGAGGGATGAAGTGGCCCGTGTGGAGCAGACCACCGGCATCAGCGGCTCGGAGCTGTCTGCATTGATTCAATTTGCCGACCTGCTGGAGCGCATGTCCGAATCGCCGGATACCATCGCCAGCCGCCTGTCGGTGTTCAAATCCAATATCAGCACGTTGGCGCAGCTACTTGGCTCGCTGATCAATACGCCGCTGGAAGTGGGCTATCTGTACGTGGCGCAGGGGGAATACGAACGTCCGCGCGCGAACGGGAACTTCTGGCAGATGCTCAAGCACGTGATCGTGCAGTTTATTCACTCGTTCACAGGTGATTATTCCGATACGATCTCCACCGGTGAAGGCGAAGAAGAGCCGCTGGAAGTGTGGATCATGATGGGGCGCGATCAGGCGCAGATCGTTAAAAATATGATCCAGGATGACTTTACCCCGCAAACGGGCTTGAACGCCAATTTGTCGGTGGTCAACCTCAATCTGTCTCAGGCTATCATGGCCGGCGAAGGCCCGGACGTGGTGATCGGCACCGGCGAATCGATCGAGCTGGGTGTGCGTGGTGCGATCCTGCCACTGGAAGAAATGGACGGGTTTGACGAGGTGATCTCGCAGTTCCGTCCCGGCAGCGTGAACAACCACACGTATAACGGCCATACCTACGCCATTCCCGAAACGCAGGATTTTATGGCCATGTTTATCCGCACCGATATTTTTGCGGAGCTGGGGCTGGAGATCCCACAGACGTGGGATGAGATGCGGGCGTGTATGCGCAAGCTCGTACAGGAAAATCTCGAGGTGGGCATGCCCAGCGGCGTGCTGACCACGCTGTTGCTGCAAAACGATCTGTCCTACTTTGATGATGAACTGAATTTCGTTCTGGACGGCGGGCAGGAAATTGCGGTATATGAGGAGTTTATCTCTTTCTACCGCGAATACAACTGCCAAGCCTACTACGATGCGGTCAACCGTTTCCGTACCGGTGAGATGCCGATGCTGTTGGCTTCTTTCTCCGGTGCTAACGCGCTGTCCATTCAAGCGCCCGAGATCCGCAATCTGTGGACAATGGTCCCCATTCCGGGTACGGTCAAGACGCAAGAGGACGGCACGACGGTCATCGACCGGTCTACCGATATGACCGGCACGTGTAATATTATTACCCGCAATACGGCAAATGCCGACAATGCATGGAAGTTTTTAAAGTGGTGGTCTTCCGAAGAAAGCCAGACGCGTTTTGCCAATGAGCTGGAAATGCAGATGGGCGAATCGGCGCGGTACAGCACCGCCAATCTGGCGGCGTTTAACAATCTGTCCTGGTCTATGGAGCTGAAAGCGATCATTCTGGAGCAGGGCCGCTGGGGCAAGGTGCTGCCGCAGCCCCCCGGCAACTACATTCTGGCGCGCAATCTGAACAATATGTTCGTGACGCTGTATAACAGCAATACCAACATCCGCAAAACCGTACAGGAGTACACCGCCGACGTGAACAAGGAACTGTTGCGTAAGCGGCAGGAATTCGCTGATCAGTCGTGAGGAAAGAGGCGATCTTATGTTTAAAAAGAAAATAAAAGATCCCCGTCCGACCATCCGACTGAAGGACGATCTGGTCAGCTATGGCATGATGTCGCCGTTTTTGCTGATGTATCTGCTGATGGTCATCGCCCCCATTGCGACGGCGATCCTCTTTAGTTTTACCAGCTACGATATGTTCAGTCCGCCGGAGTTTGTGGGGCTTTCCAACTTTGTGTATCTGTTTGTGTCGGACAGCGTGTTTATCAAGTCGCTGGCCAATACGCTGCAGTTTGCGGTGGTGACCGGTCCGCTCAGCTTTATTTTGTGTTTTTTACTGGCGTGGATCATCAACGATCTGCCGCCCAAGCTGCGTGCGGTGATCACGCTGGTCTTTTATGCCCCTTCTATTTCGGCTAACGCATACGTCGTGTGGCAATACATCTTCAGCCCCGACTCCTATGGCTTTGCCAACTCGTGGTTGATGAGCCTGGGCATTCTGGATGAGCCCTGCCTGTGGTTTCAAGATCCCACCATCAGCTTGTTTTTGCTGATGGCGGTGCAGCTGTGGTTGTCGCTCGGTGTGGGCTTCCTGTCGTTTATTGCCGGTCTGCAGAACGTGGACCGTCAGCTATACGAAGCGGCGGCCATCGACGGCATTCACAACCGGTGGGAGGAGCTGTGGTACGTGACGCTGCCCTCCATGAAGCCGATGTTGATCTTCGGCGGTCTAAACCAGATCGTGACCGCCTTTACGGTGGGAGATATCAGCATGACCTTGTGCGGATTCCCCAGCGTGCAGTATGCTGCACATACGGTTTCGCTGCACGCGTACGATTACGGTATCCTGCGGTATGAGATCGGCTATTCCGCCGCCATCTCCCTGGTGCTGTTTATCATCGTTTTGTTTACGTATAAATTGTTTGCTTTTGCGGTATCTCGTATCGGGCGATAAGCCTGCCGCAATGTATTTTAACGAAAGCGGGTTAGATTATGTCCATGTCCCGGCCCAAAACCAAGCGGTTAAACCGTTCCCTCGGCGGCGACTTGCTGCTGACCTTCGTGTTGTCTTTAATGGCAATCGTGATGGTCTTGCCGTTTGTCTACGCGGTGGTCAACGCCTTCAAGCCGCTGGAGGAATTCTATCTGTTTCCTCCCAAATTTTATGTGATCAACCCCACGCCCGAAAACTTTTTGGATCTGCTGACGCTGACCAACAATCTGTGGGTGCCGTTTACGCGCTATCTGTTTAACAGCCTGTATCTGGCAACGCTCACCACCGTGATCAGCGTAGTGGTCGGCTCTACGACTGCCTACGTGTTGGCCAAAAAGAATTTTCACGGCAAAAACTTCTGGATGTCCATGATTACCACGTCCATGCTGTTTACCAGCTCGATTTTGGGAATTCCGCAGTACGTCATCCTGTCCAAGCTCGGGTGGGTGGATACCCACTGGGCAATCATCGCGCCGGTGGTGGGCTCCACCATGGGTGTCTTCCTGATGAAGCAGTTTATGGAAGGCGTACCGGATGCCATCATCGAGAGCGCACGCATCGACGGTGCGGGGGATTTGCGTATTTGCTGGACCATCGTTATGCCGATGGTGAAGCCGGCGTGGATCACGCTCGGATTTTTGGCATTCCAGAGCGGCTGGGCTAATAGCGGCAGCAATTTGATCTACACCGAAAATCTGAAATTACTGCCCACCATTCTGGCGCAGATCTCTGCTTCCGGTATGGCGCGAGCCGGCGTAGGAGCGGCGGCAACGCTGCTGATGATGCTGCCGCCTATCGTGACCTTTGTGGCCACGCAAAGCCGCATTATCGAAACGATGGCGTCTTCGGGTATCAAAGACTAATGCAACTCCGATCCGTGAAAGGCGAGTGACAGAATGAAAAAGTGGATAAGCGCCTGCGTCGCCGTGTTGCTGCTGTTGACCGCCGTGTTGCCGGCAGCGGCTCAGACGTCGGTAAATCCGGTAGGTACGGTGAACAGCGAGTTGTATTTCAGCTACAACTACGACCTGCAGGGCAATTCCGTCCCTGCACCGGAGACCTATCTGCCCAAATACGAGGTGGGAGGAACGCTGGAGGATCCGTGGTCCTCTCCCACGGACGTGTACGTCCGCGGCGACGTGATCTACGTGCTGGATGCGGGCAATAGCCGCATCGTTGTGCTGGATAAAGATTTGAAGTTTGTGCGGTATATCCAGCCGGAAGGCTATTCGCTGACGGATGGCAGCGGCCTGTTTGTTGAGGAAGACGGCACGCTGTACGTGACGTTGGTGCAGCAGCAACAGGTGCTGGTGATGAATGCCGACGGCAAGGTGACGCTTACCATCGGCAAACCGCAGTCCAGCGTGTTTACCACGGACGTTGTGTATGCGCCCAACCGTGTGGTGGTGGGTGCGGACGATTGCATCTACGTGGTATCGGCCAACGTCTACCAAGGTGTTCTTCAATTTAACAAGCAGGGCGAATTTTTGCGTTTTTATGCTGCGAATACGGTGGAAACCACGGTAAGCGCGGTGCTGAGCAGTTGGTTTAAGAGCCTGTTTTCTAACAAGCAAAAGGATAAAATGGAGAAGGTCGTCCCCACCGAATTGACGGCCATCGACGTGGATGCCAATGGGTTTTTATATAGCTGCTCGGCGGTGGCCGAAGGCTCCAAGGAGGAGCTGAAGCGGTACGACGTGAAGGGTAACAACATTTTAGTGTTTGAGACCGAAGCGGCCAACGGTATCGTGATGGGCACCGGCGATTACGGTGATATCGAATATACGCTGGATACGCAGAACATTCAGTTGTCCGGCCGAAAGGTCGATACGGAATTTATCGACGTTGCTGTGGACGACAACCAACTGCTGTACGGACTGGACCAGCAGCGCAGCAAGGTGTTTGTGTATGATAACAACAGCGATCTGCTGGCGATCTTCGGCGTGGCCGGCCAGCAAAAAGGTACGTTTGTTACGCCAGTGGCACTGGATACCATCGACGATCGGGTGCTGGTGCTGGATAAGGGCAAAAATTGCCTGATCGTGTTTCATTCCTCCACCTATATGGATGCTTTGAAAGAAGCGGTGGCGTTGTACGAGGACGGCTTGTTCAGCGAAGCGCTGGGTGCTTGGGAGATCGTCAAATCCTACAACGAGAACATGGCGATCGTGTATGAGGGCCTCGGTAACGCGCACATGGCCAACGGCGATTACGAAGAAGCGATGAAAAATTTCCGCCTGGCTAACGACAAAAAAGGCTATGACGAGGCCTTTTCCATGCAGCGGGATGAATGGATCGCCAAATATTTTTATCTGCTGTTTGGCGGCGTGGTCGTGCTGCTGGTTGCGGCGTGGATCATGATTGCCAAAAAGACCGACACGGTGGCAGCCGAAAGCAAACCGGGGCGGTATATCTCGCCGTTTTACGTGATGCTGCATCCCTTCAACGGATTTGATGAGATTCGGTTTAAGGAGAGGGGCAGCATTGGCATCGCATGCGTGTTGTTGGTGATGACGTTCCTGTCGCACATCGTGCGCATGCAGTTTACCGGCTATATTTTCAACGATTACAGCGGCCAGACCATCAATATTCCTTATCAGATCTTCCAGGTGCTGGTGCTGTTTGCCGTATTTACCGCCTGCAATTTTGCCGTGAGCGAGTTAAACGACGGCAAAGGCTTTTTCCGTCACGTGTTTATTTCCACGGCGTACGCGCTGTTGCCGTTTATTCTGTGCTCGTTTGCCTCTACGCTGTTTAGCAACGTGCTGACGTTGCGTGAGGCGGTGCTGCTCAGCTTCCTGCAGCAAGGCGGTCTGTGGTGGTCGGTACTGTTGATCGTGGTATCGCAGATACAGATTCATATGTATTCCTTTGGTAAAGCGCTGTTGTCGTTGCTCTACACCGTTTTCGGTATGGTGTGTGTGGCGTTTGTGGCCATTACGCTGTTTAGCTTGGTGGGGCAACTGGGAGACTTTTTGACAAGCTTGTACGACGAAGTTATTTTCCGAATGTAGCGAAGGATCTTTGCTGACGTATATTCTCGAGGAAGGACGATAACCATGAGCCATGCTGTTACACATGATCCGATGGTGTTGGCGTTTGCCCGTCGGGAACTGGCACGGTATTACCGTGAAGTGACCGGTGTGGACGTTGAATGCAGTCGGTTTGGGCCGTGGCGCATGGAAACCGATCCGACGCTGGATGGCGATCGGGATGAGTGGACAGTTCGCGTTCTGCCGGATGGCGTGTCCATCCGTGGGGCGCACCACCGTGCAATATTATACGGTGTGTATGCGGTGTGTACGGAGTGGTTGGGCATTGCTTTTGTCAGTCCGCAATACGATTGCGTGCCTTCCCGGGCAGAAGCAGAGCTGACTGTCGGCGATCTGCAAGGGCGTGCGGCCATTCCGGCCCGTTCGTATACCATGGATCATCCGTCGTCCTATACCGATGTGTTGCCCCTGCTGTCGAAGCTGGGGTACAATATGGTGTCCATATCCGCCGAGCAATGGAAGCGGCACAAAGAAGAGATGCTGCCGCTGATGCACGAGCGTGGGATAGAGCTGGCCATTTCGGGGCACGATCTGGGGTATTATATTCCACCGGAGCGGTATTTGGCCGAACATCCCGATTGGTTTTCGCTGTTTAACGGCAAGCGGATTCCCCATCAGTTGTGCTTTTCCTCCGAAGGATTGCAGAAAGAACTGGTCCGCGTCTTGAGTCGCTATTGCGAGGAGGAGTCCGTTCGGGAATTGGTGGTCATGTTCAACGATAACGCCAGCCAATGCCAATGCGACCATTGCCGGAAGACCGGCGATCTGGGCTCGTACCTGCGGTTTATCGGCCAAGTCGGGGAGGGGCTGACGGCTGCCGGTCAGACGGTGGACGTATATAGCATCGCCTACAACGTAGCGTTGTCGTGGGGCATGCTGGAGGCGATTTCTCCCGAGGCTACCAGCCATTGCGTAGTGGCTTGCTGGGGGCGCGATTATCGCTACGATCTGTCTGAGCAAGGTGACCCGTGGGCCCGTCGCTTCCATGAAGCGTTTGAAAACTGGGGGCATCATCAACAGCAACAAAACCGCCACATGGCTGTATTTGAGTATTACGGCGATCATTGGATGATGGGCACGCTGCTGCCCCCGATGAGCGACGTTATCGCACGGGATGTGCGGTATATGGAAACCCTCGACGTGCACCGTATAGACGTGCTGCATTTTGGATTTCGCGGCTCGTTGGAGGTGCTGATGGAGGTGTTGGGGCAAACGCTGCCCGATACCGTGCGGGAATACAACACCGAGCAGCAGGTGCTATGGTTCAATTTCTGGGCCGCCGGTCGATGCATGTGGGAAACGTGCGGCAATCTTGATGAACGCTGTCGGGCGTATGCAAACGTCCGGTTTGGTCCGTGGGGACCGGCCGCGTTGGCGTTTTGGAAAGGCGCGGAGCAGGCGTTGACACCGTTGAGCCGGTTTTCCAGCGATATGTTTAAACTGCGTATCACCGATGCCTGGCATCGGGACGATTTCTCTCTGCGGAGCACCGGCCGCAATTGCGTGCATCCATGGCAGCCGGAGGAAAACGATCGCATCACCCGTCGTGCTGCCGAAGCCTGCGCGAAAGCCGCACGGGAGCTGGAACCGTTGGTGACGGCGTTGAACGCGTCGGGGGATGCGTCGGTGCTCACCGCCGGTCAGCGTGCGGATCTGGAGGATCTGCGGCAATGTGCGACGTATCTCTACCGGAAGGTCTGTTCGCTGCGCGAGCAGTACGAGGCACAAATCGCCATTGAAATGTCCGCGTTTTCGGAGGCGCAAGCGCATCTGCAGGAGGCTTGCCGTCTGGAACGGGAAGTGACCGGCGCGTCGTTAGCCGATTGCGAGCATTGGCTGGCCGTTGTATCTGAGGAAGTACACCGGCAGAGTGAACAATAGATAGGAGATGTCACATGAAGAGAAAGCTTCCTTGGGTCCGCATGACGCTGGCGGTCGTGCTGGTGGTGGCGATCGTGTTGATGGTCATTGCCGCCGGACGGGGATCGGAAGAATTTGTGGAGCAGGAACCTGACTTTACCGCCGGCCTTGTGGAAACCGAAGGGTTTGAGGTGGTGGCGGAAAACAGCCGATATCAGCTGCAAACCAACAGCGCTACTGCCGAAATAGCGGTGGTGTGCAAGCAGACAGGTGCTGTCTGGTACAGCAATCCGCAAGATCGGGATGCCGATGAGATCAGCAACGGCAAATATAAAAATCAGCTAAACTGTCAGCTACTGATTCAGTACGCCAACAACGAGAAATCCATTCAGTCCACCAACAACTACGTGGGCAGTGTCAAAAAAGGTGACTACTCCAGCGAGAAGATCGCCGGTGGTATTCGCTATGAGTTTTACTTTGCCACCGAAGGCTTTGTTATTCCGGTGGAATACGTGCTGGGCGACGATGGTTTGCGCGCATCGGTGGTCAACGAAGAAATTCAGCAGCTGAAGCGGAACTCCTTGCTGAAATACGGCTTGCTTCCCTATTTCGGCTGCGCTTCTGCAGGCGAATCGGGATATCTGGTGCTGCCGGATGGCAGTGGTGCCATCATGGAATATAAAGCCGATCCGACGGTGGCGGTAAAATACAAGGAATATTATGCAGACGTTTACGGCCGCGATCCGGCGTATACGCTGAAATCCGTCAAAAACAACACGCAAACCGTGTTGGTGCCCACCTTTGGTTTTTGCCGCGAGCAGGGTGGCGTGTTTGCTTGGGTGGAGCAAGGGGATGCGCTGTCTTCCGTTTTGGCGTATCCGGCCAATATGGTCACCGGCTATTGCAACGCCTATTTTGAGGCGACCTATCGCGGCATTGACGAAGCGTTGCTTCAGGAAATGACGGCCAGCGAAAAGGCGGTGAAGGTGTTAAGCCAAACGGCGGTCTCGCTGCCGCGATATACGGTGTATTACGGTTTTGTGGAGCAAACCTCGCCGGATTACGCCGTGCTGGCGTCGCAGGTGCGACAGTACATGACCGAGCGGATGGCGCTGACGCCTCTGGCAGATACCGACGTACCGTTGTATCTGGAGCTGATCGGCTCGGTAGCCGGTACCAAATCCTTCTTGGGAATTCCGTATGAAACCCAAAAAGCGCTGACGGATTACGACGAAGCCGCGGCGCTGATCAACGCACTGCATGAAAACGGCGTCGATCACATCATCCTCAGCTATCTGGGGTGGTCCAGCGAAGAGCCTTACCGCCAAATGAATACAAAGGGCAACGCCTCGGGTGAGCTGGGAGGTACGAAAAAGCTGGAGGCTTTGCTGTCGCTGCTTGCAGAAAAAGGGGATCGGGTGTTTCTTACCGATGACCGTGTACGCTTGTACGAAAGCGGCAACGGGTTATCCCTGAATACCGACAGTGCGCGCAACCTGACCGGCGGTATTATGTATGGCATGCTGTACCAGCGGAGCGTATACCGCAAAGATGTGGACGGTCCGCGCTGGGCGTATGTGAAGAACAATTTATTGCCCGAAACCGGTGCTGCGTTTGCCAAGGCCATGTCCCATTGGGCGATCAGCGGTGTGGGCGTTTGGGGCTTGGGCTCGACGTTGTATTCCGACAACCACAAGTCGGTGCTGCAAGAGCGGAACGCTTCCGACAGACAGCAGGCCGTGGCATACGTTCAGTCTGCGCTGAAGGTGCTGCGCGGCGAAGGCGACTTGCTGGTGGATGCGGCCCATGCTTATGCATATCCGTACGCAACGGACGTTACCTCGCTGCCGCTGACCTCCAGTCGCTATACCAGCTTTACAGCCGACGTGCCGTTTCTGCCGATGTTGCTGCACGGCTACGTGTCGTATTCCTCCGGAGCAATCAACCTGCGAAGCGATGACGAGACGTATTTCCTGCGTGCGGTGGAATACGGCGCAATGCCGCTGTATACCTTTGCGGATACGTCCGAGGAAGCGTTGGTGGAAACCGAGCTTTCGTGGTTGACCAGTCCGGACGCCGGCGCATGGATCGATATTTTGGCCAAGCGCCAAGCGGCGGTGGAGGAGATCTTTGCCTCGGTTTACAATAAACCGATCGTGGGCCACGTGTGTGCAGATACCGAGGTATACGTCACCACCTACGAAGGCGGTGTGCGTATCGCCGTCAATTATCGGGAGGAAGCGGTGCAGGTGAACGGCGTAACGGTGCCTGCCCGTGGTTTTGCGGTCTTATAAGAAAGGGAAAGGAAGCGATCACATGCGTTGGAAATGCGATATCAGTTGGGGACGGTGGTCCGCTTATTTCGCCAAGAAATACCTGCCGGTGCAGGATTTCAGCGGTCACGTTTCTGCCGAAAACGGCACCCTTTGCGATGTGGAACGCTTACTTTTTCCGGACGATTGCCAAGGCCCGTTTGTATTCAGTAAGCAGACCGAGCCCTATGGCTCTACCTCGTTTGAGTCGGTGGTGCAAAACTGGTTTGACGGTATTCGATTGACCTGTGAAGGGGACGAGAACACCGTCATCCACCTGCACACCGCCATGGGCGATCTGTCCTTTTCAAAAGGAGAGCTGGACGCACAGCGGCATCTGTCCAAGCTGGTGGGTGGAAAATACTCGATGACTCTGATCCACGTAGAGGGAGAAGAGCCGTGGTATCTGGAGGAATTTCCGACAGACGAGCATATTGTGAAGCCGGAGGACTTTGCGGAGGGCACGGTGCGGACGCTGTTCCGCATGACCGGCGTTTGTGCGGATCCTCACACCACCAACACCGCCTTTTTCACACTTCCTGCGTTGACCGAGCAGTCGGTGTGCCGTTTGCGGTATCGGTTTTTGATCAATGCCAAGCCGGAGGAAGAGGCACAGACCTGTGCGGTTCCGCATCTGGAACTGCGTGTAAACGGGTGCCTGGTGTGGAGCAACACCCATTTCAGTATGTTTCACGATACCGCTTCGCAATTTTTGGATGAGTTTTTCATCGACGTCGAGCGTCCGTGCTTGCATGAGGGCGAAAACCGTCTGGAGATCGTGAATCTGGATGATGTCTGCACCGTTTTGACGACGCTGGTCGGTGTGCAGCTACGGGAACGTCAGCCGCTGGAGCTGGCCGCCGTGCCTACTTGGGGTGTGGTGGGTGAGCCGGTGATCCTGCCGCTGCGGGTAAATCTGCCTGCTGCGTTGGTGGATATCGATTACGATCATACCCAATTTGTGGTGGCAATGTCCGCCGATACGATCAGCACGCAACCCTTGCGCCAGCAGTTGTCCGACCTGAACAAGATCGGCGTCAATCAAGGAAATCTGCGAGCGTTAAAGGCCGGTTGTCATACCTTCTATTTCATTCCGTTGTGCGCCGCCCGGGAGGTGGAGATCACCTTTGCCGACCGTTGGACGGGTGCACGGGTGTCCGCTGTCATTCCGGAGATCTGGGACGTGCCGGAGGGCAATACGTGTCTTGCTGGTGCGGAGGTGCGCACCGGTACTCCCGATGAGATTTTGGAAGAAGCACGCCGCATTCGGGATGAGCAAAGCGCCGATCTTATCGTATTTCGCGACTATCACAACGATAGCGGTTATCTGGAATCCTTGTGGCAAGCGGCGGATTTCTGCCGCCAAAACGGGTTGTATACCGGTGCGATCATTATGGACGACCAAGCGGTGATAGCAGCCGCATCGGGAGACAGGTGTGTGTGCGTGGGAACGCACGAGCATACCGGTATCTTCTATGGCCGTGATCCTATTCGCGATGCCGGCTACACTATGGAGGAGGCCGAACGGGAAGCGGTGGCTTCGTTAAAAGAGGTCGCCGATGCCTTCCGGTTACCCGGTGTGCGCGTGGGTTTGGGCGATGCCTCCGGCGGTAGTCGCTATGCGTACATGGCCGGGTTTGACGTGCTGCGCTGTGAAACGTTTGTGGGGCACAGTGCGTTGCTGTTGCCTAACGCTCGCGGTGCCGCCCGTGCCTTTGATAAAGAGCTGTGGGGTGCACACATTGCCTCTCAGCATAATGCTCAGCCGGAACTGGAATACGGTATTCGCCGGTATTATCTGGGTGTATACCAGCCCTATATGATGGGTGCCGGATTTGTTTTTGAGGAGGATTCGCAGTTCCAGCACACCGTTACGGACAAAATGGTTCGGGGCGATTATCTGCCCCGTGAGAAAAATCGTATCATGAAGCGGTTTTTGAAATACAGTAAGACACATCCGCGTAAAGGTCGTCCGCTGGTGGATATCGCGGTGCTGCAAGGGCGGTTTGCGCCGCCGATCAGCGGCTTGAGCTGTGCCAATAA